>VHCX01000080.1 GCA_016871615.1 Verrucomicrobiota bacterium | reverse complement strand
TGCCAAGTGGGACGTGGGACGAGGGGATTTACCGACACCCCGGGCCGCCTGTCCATTCCTTGCTTCGGGATTCTGCGGTTTTGCCCTGGGACACCAGCGGGACCGGGGGACCGGCCGGGGAAGCGCCCGGAGCGTGTCCGGCCGGACAGGTTCTCAAGATGGCGGGGCGAGGTTCTCGGCCACCGGGGTCGCATAGGCCTTGAAGGCCGGCAGGACCCCGGCCACGGCGCCCAGGCCCACCAGCGCCAGCGGCGCGACGACCAGGACCGGATCCCAGGCCCAGGGATCGAGCACCACGCCCGTCTGCGCCCGGATGACCGCCGACACCGCGGTCAGGATCCCGGCATAGAAGCCCCAGGCCATCACCATGCCGAGGGCCGCCACCGCGGCGGCCTCCAGGACGATCGAGGCGAACACCGTCGTGCGCCGGGCCCCGAGGGCCCGCAGGATGGCGAGGTCACGCCGGCGGGCGCTCAGCGAGTTGTAGATGCTGGCCAACACGGACCCGGCGGCCACCAGCGCGACCAGGTAGGCCACCAGTTCCAGCACCTGGTCGAACCAGCCCATCTTGTCGAAGAGCTGCGCCAGCACGGCCCCGAGGGGCCAGGCCAGGGTCAAGCGGTCGCCCTGCTTGTTGTAGAGCAGATCCAGTTGCTGGCCGGCCAGCGGGCTCCGAAGCTTCACCAGCACCGCGCTGACGTCGGTGGCCGTCGCCGCGGCGTGGCCGGACATGTTCTGCAGGCCCGCCAGGGGGATCCAGAGCACCCGGTCGGCCGGCGTGTTGGACGGCTCGAGCACCCCGGTGACCACATACTCGTCGTCGTGCTGCTCCTTGGGATTGAAGTTCAGCCCGTGGTAGGGCTTGAAGGTGTCCCCGGGCTTGAGACCCAGCCGCTGGGCGACAAAGGAGCCGACCACCGCCTCCCGGTAGCCGTCCTCGAACCATCGCCCGCCCTCCCGGAGGCGGAAACGACGGCCCGGCGCGGCCTCGGCATCGGTGAACAGGTTGGTCAGCGTCCCGACGATGCGGTAGCCGAGATAATTGTCGCCCACCGCGATCGGGATCGCCAGAGCCACGGCCCGGTTCGAAGCCACCAGCTGGTAGTCGGCGAACAGGACATTGCCGGCCGACGCCTCGAGGTGGAACAGGGCATTGAGCACCAGTTGCAGCTTGGCCCCGCGCGCGCCGAGGACGGCGTCCCAGGCCCCGGTCTGGCCGGTGAAGGTCGCCCTGGCCTGGCGCTTGACCACCCAGACGGACATCAGAAGGCCTCCGGCCAGGGCCAACGACAGGGCCGTGACCACCGTCGAGAGCAGATGTTGCCGCAGGCTTCGGCGGACCAGCAGCCAGAGCGTCATGGCTGCACCTCCGTGCGGGATGCCCGATTGAGCCGGGCGAGCGACTCGCACCGGGGGAAGCGTCCGAGGACCGACGGGTCATGGCTCACCAGGAGCAGCGCCGAACCCTGTTCCAAGCACAGGCCGCGGATCAGGTCCATCGCCTGGGCGGCATGTCCGGGGTCGAGGTTGCCGGTGGGCTCGTCGGCCAGGACCAGCTTCGGTCGGTTGGCCAGGGCCCGGGCCACAGCGACCCGCTGCTGCTGGCCCGTCGAGAGTTGCCGGGGGAAATAGTCCAACCGGTCACCCAGGCCCACCCGCTCGAGCAACCCCCGCGCCCGGCCACGGTCCGCCCCCGGACCGAAGGACATCCCGAGCAGAACGTTCTCCAGGCAGGTGAACCCCTGGAGCAGGTTGAAGGTCTGGAAGATGTACCCGACCACCGAGGCCCGTTGGCGGTCGCGCTCCGGTTCGGAAAGCGCTGCCAGGTCCCGGCCATCGAGCCGGACCTGCCCGGAATCGGGCGTCAGGATGCCCGCGATGAGGTTCAGGAACGTGGTCTTGCCTGTCCCGCTGGGCCCGCTCAAGGCCACCTGCTCGCCGGCCTCGAGTCGAAACTCCGGCACGTCCACCACCGAAAGCCTCCGTCCGTCCGGAGTCCGGTAGGTTTTCAAGAGATTCTCAATCTCGAGCAGCGCCATGACCGGGGATAGGCTGCCCCGCCCCGCCCCGCTTGGCCACCGCTTTCCGCCCCAACCCAAGGGACAGGCTTGCCATTGGGGACAGGCTTGCCATTGGGGACAGGCTCGTCGTCGAACCTAAGTGATATTTATCGGTAACGAGAACGAATCAAAGATCGTTTCCGGTGAGAAAAGGCTCGAAGCAGGCGTCGGGAGTCGGGCGCCGCTTCAGACCTTCGGAAACATCCCGGCGGTCCAGCCTCCGTCGACCGGCAGGGCCACGCCGGTCAGAAAGGCGGCGGCGTCTGAGGCGAGGAACAAGGCGGCATTGGCGACTTCCTGAGGCTGACCCATGCGGCCCATGGCCTGGGTCGATGCCATTTCACGGGCGGCAGCCGCCGGATCCGGATACTCGGCGATCCGGGCCCGGACGAACGGGGTCTCGATCCGGCCCGGACAGAGGCAGTTGATGCGGACCCCGCTCCGGGCATGGTCGAGGGCGGCTGATCGGGTGATCCCCACCACGGCATGCTTGCTGACGCTGTAGGCGAACCGGTCCACCAGACCTTCCAAGCCGGCGGTGGATGCGAGGTTGACCACCGAACCGGACCTCCGGGCCACCATCCCTGGCAACCATGCCTTCATCGTGTTGAACACGCCCCGGACGTTGACGGCCATGACCCGATCGAAGTCGGCGCCGGTGGTCGTCAGGAGGGTCCCCACGTGGCCGATGCCGGCGTTGCAGACAAGGATGTCCACCCCGGGGTGACGGGCCGCGGCCGCCGCGAGGTCGGCCTCGCTGGTCACGTCGACCGCCACCGCCTCGGCCTGGCCGCCCGCCTGACGGATCCGGTCCACAGTGACCTCCCCTGCCTCGGCGCGGAGTTCGGCGACCAGCACCCTCGCCCCGGCAAGGGCGAAGGTTTCTGCGATGCACTGGCCGATGCCGGATCCGGCGCCGGTCACCAAGGCGGTCTTGCCATCAAGGCGGATCATGGAAGGGAAGAGAGTTCAAAAACGCGGTCATTCGGCCACATCGGACGCTTCCAAAGCGAGCAAAACGCCTCGACCCACCGGTCGTCGGGCACAACCGCACAACCCGCACAGGGGAGCGGCTGGCCGTGGCAGGTGGCTACAGCCGGACCACCCGCATCCACCCGGCCGAGCCAAACCAGGCCTCGAAGGGTCCGACCGCGGCCTGCGCCGTCCCCTCGTCCGGAAACAGGGCGAAGGTGGTGGAACCGCTGCCCGACATCAGCGACGCCCAGGCACCACAGTCCCGGAAGATCCGCTGGTAAAGCCCCAGCACCGGGTATTTCCCCAGCGCCGGCGCCTCAAGCGAATTGTAAAGCAACGACCCGGCACGGCCGAGGTCACCCGTCCGCAGGGCCTGCTCGAGCTCGCCAACCCGGCCCGGTCGACCCTTCAAGGCCTCCGGATGATGCGCGAGTTCGGAATACGCCCAGGCCGTGGAGATGCCAAACCCCGGATGATACAGGATCATGCCGCACCCTCGGAGCGACTCGAAGGCCGGCACCGGATCCACCCGCTCGCCCCGGCCGGTGGCACGCGCCGGTTGGTCCTGCAGGAAGAAATTCACGTCCGAGCCCAGGGTTGCCGCGATCCGGTCGAGGGCCTCAGGTGCGAGGGGGTGACCCAGCAACTCATTGAGTCCCACCAGGGTTTGGGCCGCGTTGGAACTTCCACCGCCCAATCCGGCGGCCAGGGGTACCCGCTTGGACAGATGAATGCGCACCCCCTTGTCCGCGCCATCGCACTCGGCCAGGAACCGCTCGGCGGCACGCACGACCAGATTGTTGCCGTCGGTGGGCAGGTCCGGATGGTCGCACGTGAGCCGGACCCCGGGATCAGGAACCCGCTCGAGGCTCAACTCGTCGCAGAGCGGCACCGGAAGGAACAGGGTCTCCAGATCATGGAAACCGTCAGCCCGCCGCCCGAGGATATTCAGCAGCAGGTTGACCTTGCAGGGTGAGGATCGGACCAGGGGCATGAACCAAGCGCTCCGGCAAAATCTGCGGGAGCGCGGATGAACGACGCTGGATGGGTCCCGGGTTCAGCCACCGAATCTGGCCCCCGGGGCCTTTGGTCCGTCAATCGTCAGTCGATGACGCGGAACCGGCTGCCCGGGATCAGCGGTGCGACGTCCGACGACTCGAACCCGAGGGAGTTGTCGGTGGCGAGCGTCGTCGACTTGCCGAGGCCGCCGGGCTTGTAGCTGTCGGGATACACCTTGGAGTCAGGCTTGATGTAAGGCTCGCTCGGGATGGGGAAACTCAGGACCTCCACCGCGCCCACGACCGTGCGGCCGATGGTCCGATTGACCCCGCGGACCACGCCCACGGTGCCACCGTGGGTGCCTCCGAACAGGGCCCCCTGCTCGTAGCTGCGCTGCAGTTCACCGAGGCGGAACGGCTCGGACAGGTTGTCGAGGCCGCGGCCAAGCTTCTGCTCGGCGCTGGTGCACCCGACGAGCACCGCGGCCACGGTCACAAGGAGACTCACCGGCTGGAGGGAGGAACGCATAGGGATGGAAAAGGTGGGCAGAGGTTATCGGCGGACCGGAGGGGTGCAAGCGCGGACTTCGATCCGGCGGGTCTCATTTTTTCAAGCCGGGTCCGAAGGGGCCTCCGGGGACTCCGCCTTGGCGGCCTTGCGCCCCCACCACCAGGCGATCACCAGGCTGATCTCATAGAGCAGGTGCAGCGGCAGGAACAAGAGGACCATGTTCAGCGGGTTGCCGTCGGGGGTGATGAGGGCCGCGATCAGGAGGCCCGCCACCACCCAGTAGGACCGGAACCTGGATAGCTTCGCCGCGTCGAGGATGCCGATCTTGACCAGCGTCAGCAGGACCAGGGGCAACTGGAAGGCGATGCCCATGCCCAGCATGAACCAGCAGACGAAGCTGATGTACTCGTCGGCCTTCCATTCGTCGGCCGCGAAGCCCAGCCAGTTGGAGAAGCTCACGGTGGTGCTCAGGCAGATGACCAGCAGCACGAAGTAGCAGAAGGCCACGCCCAGGAGGAACAGGAAGGTGGCCCAACCGCTGACCTTGAAGAGCAAGGATTTCTCGTGCTGATGCAACGCCGGCAGGACGAATTGCGCGATGAAGAACAGCACGAAGGGGATCGACACGGTGATGCCGCCGAACATGGCGATCTGCATCACCACGCTGAACGCGGTGACTGGCCCGAGGGTCTTGAGCTGGACATCGAAGGTTCGCGTGGCGCTGGCCGGTGGGTTGGTGTCCTGCTGGAAGCCCAACACCCAGTTGGTGCCCACAAGCGTCGGAGCCAGCCGGAACACGGTGTCGCGGTTGGTGTCCAACGAGGGCAATCCGCTGTCCACGGGCTTCATGCGCGTGAGCACATTGGTGCCCAGCATGAGGACGACACGGCCGTCCTTGGACTGGCGCATGCCCTCGGCCACCGAGAGCGGCCATTTGAGGAACTGGATGACGACGTTGCTGCCGCTGAGGCAGAGCACGAAGCCGAGGAACACCGCGATGGCGCACTTGATCAGGGTCCAACGGAGGTCCTCGAGGTGCTCGAGGAACGTCTTGATGGGACCGCCGCCGAGATCCTCCGGATCGGGGTCGGGGGGCAGCGAAGGAGCCAGCGTGTACTCGGGATCTTCAGCCATGCGCGGTCGGTTGGAGGGTTCCGGCGCCTTTCGGGCAACGAGCGAAGGGACCGGATCACGGAATCGATGTCAGGGGAACCGCTTGTGTGGGGGATCGTTAGGGTTGGAGCCGACGCCAAGCCACCGGTTCCAGCCGCCCGAGGGCATAAAGTGGGGGACAGGCAAGGAAGCCCCCGGCGGCACGCTTGCACCCGTTCCGGCCGGTGCACCCGGTACGCCCGGTGTGGCCGCTCAGGCCTTGTGGCCGTGGGACACCGTGTCGGAGGCCGGGCGAACCGGCGCGGCCGGGGTCGCCGGGCGCTCGGGCTCGTCCATCACCCGCTGCACCTCGTCCTGCACGTCCTTCGAGGCCTTCTTGAACTCACGGATGCCGGTGCCCACGCCCTTCATCAGCTCGGGGACCTTCTTGGCGCCGAAGAGCACCAGAACCACGATGGCGATCCACATGATCTCGGTGCCACCCACAAACGCCAGTATCGAAGTCTCCATAGGATTTCCGTTCACTTGTTGGACAGGCTAGGCCCTGCATCCCGCCCGCACAAGCCCGCAAACCCGCCGAGGGAAAGGGTCCCGTGGCTCCTCGGGCGGAGCCTTGGCGTCCACCGGCGGGTCTACTTGGCGCCGGCGCCGGAGAACACGGCAGGCACGGTCCGCAGGAGGATCTTGAGGTCGAGCCAGAGGGACCAGTTGTCGATGTAGTGGAGGTCGAGCCGCACCCACTCCTTGAAATCGGTGACGTTGTTGCGTCCGCTCACCTGCCACAGGCAGGTCAGGCCGGGCTTCACGCTGAGCCGGCGCCGGTGGGCCATGTCGTCGAAGCGGGCCACCTCGTCGACCGGCAGCGGGCGGGGACCGACGAGGCTCATCTCGCCGCGGAGCACGTTCCAGAGCTGCGGCAACTCGTCGACCGACCACTTGCGCAGGAAGCTGCCGATGGGGGTGACCCGGGGATCGTTGGTGACCTTGAACACCGGGCCGCTCATCTCGTTGAGCTTGGCCAGCTCGTGCTTCAACTGCTCGGCGTTGGTCACCATGGTGCGGAACTTGAGCATCGTGAACGGGTGGCCGTTGAGCCCGGCCCGCCGCTGTCGGAAGAACACCGGGCCCGGCGACGACAGCCGCACGGCCAGCGCCGCCACGAGGAACAGGGGCGAGGTCGCCAGGAGCAGCACCATGGACCCGAAGAAGTCGATCACACCCTTGGCCATGGACTGCCAAGTCTGATCGGGTCCCGTCCGGAAGACGAGCACCGGATGGCCTGCCAGCTCGTCGACGGTGGTCTGCGAGACCCGGGTCTGGAAGAAGTCGGCGTGCAGCCACACCTCGACCCCCTCCAGCTCGCACACCTGGATGATCTTCTCGATCTGGCCGAAGAGGAACTGCTTCGGCGCCACGAGCACCGCGTTGGCCGCGTGGGCATGCAACAGGTCGGTCAGCACCGCGATGGAGAACTGGCCCGGATCCAGCCGGGCGGCCACGGACACCTCGCCCCGCGCGCTGTGTTTGAGGGTCTCGTCCAGGCGGCTCATCTCGCGGTCGCCGCCGATGAGGATGACCCGCCTCCGGGCCTCCTGGCCCGCCAACCGGGACCGCGCCCAAAGGCGCAGGGTCTCCTCCTTGAGGACCATGGCGCAGACCACCATCGGGAGGAACAGGGAAACCACGCCGCGGGCGACCTCCTGCTTGGTGAAGAACATCGCCACGATGATCGCCAGGGAAACCCAGGCGGCACCGCGGAGGATCTGGGCCAGCGACTGACGACGGGAGGCGAGGATGGGCCGGTGGTAGAAGCCCTGCAGCTCCAGGAGCGGCGGCGTGAAGGGCACCACGACGAGCAGCAACCACTGGTACTTACCGAAGCCGCCGATCACCGCGTCGGGATCCAGCTGGGGCAGCGAGCGGATGAAATGGGCCATCCAGAACACGCCTCCGAACAACGCCGCATCGGAGAGGGCGTGGATCTTGTTCAGCAATTGGCGTTGGCGCAGCAACATCCGGGTCCGGGACCGATAACCTTCCTCCCGCCTTTTGTTAAGAGAATGTTGTGCGGGCGCCGGCGCACCGGCGCCCGCCTGAACCTCCCCGGGGCACCCTCCCCGGCGCACACCGGGAGCCCATCCGGGGCATTTGCTCCTTGGCAGGACCGGTGCAATTCCTAGCGTCCGGCCTGCGATGAGCGCCAACCCTGAAACCCTCTGGTCCCGCTTCCAACGCCACCACCTG
Source organism: Verrucomicrobiota bacterium (assembly GCA_016871615.1). Lineage (GTDB taxonomy): Bacteria > Verrucomicrobiota > Verrucomicrobiia > Limisphaerales > UBA9464 > SXXZ01. The sequence goes on along the minus strand of VHCX01000080.1, from coordinate 7,840 downwards.
GACTGCCCGTCCATCGGACTGGCCCTGGACATCAGCCGGGTGCCTTTCCCGGACGACTTCCCCGCCAAGATGGAACGGCCGATCCGGAAGGCGATGGCAGACATGGAGGCGCTGGAACGGGGGGCGATCGCCAACCCGGACGAGCAACGCATGGTGGGCCACTACTGGCTGCGCAACCCGGCGCTGGCACCACAGCCCGAAATCACCCGGGCCATCGAGGAGACCCTCGCGGCCATCGCCGAGTTCACCGGGCAGGTGCATTCCGGGGCGTTGGCCGGGGAGTCCGGGGCCTTCCAGAACCTCCTGGTGATCGGGATCGGCGGCTCGGCACTCGGCCCGCAATTCGTCGCCAAGGCGCTGGGCCATCCCGCGACGGACCGGCTCCGCCCGTACTTCTTCGACAACACCGACCCCGACGGCATGGACCAGGTGCTGGCGGCCCTGGACGGAAACCTCGGGCGCACGCTGGTGCTGGTGATCTCGAAGTCCGGCGGCACCCCGGAGACCCGCAACGGCATGCTCGAGGCCCGGGCCGCCTACGGGCGGGCCGGCCTGCGCTTCGCCGCGCACGCGGTGGCGGTCACCGGGGCGGCAAGCGCCCTGCACCGGACGGCCATCGCCGACGGCTGGCTGCGCACGTTCCCGATGTGGGACTGGGTCGGCGGACGCACCAGCGAGCTCAGCGCCGTGGGCCTCCTGCCCGCCGCGCTGCAAGGGTTGGACATCCGGGGACTGCTCGCCGGGGCCAAGGCCTGCGACGTGGCCACCCGCCACCCGGTCGCCCGTGACAACCCAGCCGCCCAGCTCGCGTTGATGTGGTATTTCCTCGGGGAGGGACGTGGCGCCAAGGACATGGTGGTGCTGCCCTACAAGGATCGCTTCGAACTCTTCTCGAGATACCTGCAGCAGCTCGTGATGGAGTCGCTGGGCAAAGAGCTGGACCTCGACGGCCGGGTCGTCCATCAAGGCCTGGCGGTCTACGGCAACAAGGGTTCGACCGACCAGCATGCCTATGTGCAGCAACTGCGCGACGGTGTCGCCAACTTCTTCGCCGTGTTCATCGAGGTGCTGAAGGACCGCGAGGGCGACAGCCTCGAGGTGGAACCGGGGGCCACCAGCGGCGATTTCCTCGGCGGATTCTTCCTGGGCACGCGATCGGCCCTGCACGATTCGGGGCGCCCGAGCCTGACCCTCACCGTGCCCGACGCCTCGGCCTTCACCGTGGGGGTGCTGATCGCGCTCTTCGAGCGGGCCGTGGGGCTCTACGCCTCGCTGGTGAACATCAACGCCTACCACCAGCCGGGCGTGGAGGCCGGCAAGAAGGCCGCCGCCGGGGTGCTGGACCTGCAGCGGCGGGTCGTGGCGCATCTGGCGGCCCACCCGGGCGAGTCCTTCGGGGCGGAGGCGCTGGCCTCGGCGCTGGGTCGGGCCGATGCGGCCGAGACGGTTTTCAAGATCTGCACCCGCCTGGCCGCCAACCGGCGTGGGGTGGCCATCGGCTCTGGCGCGGGCCTCGGCGCGCGGTTCAAGGCCCCGTGAGAACGCGCCCGATCCGCACTTGTCCCGCGCGTGGCGCGGTTCCAGTCTTCCACCCGACCTTCGTATGAAATCCCTCCTGTTGATCGGGGCGCTCCTGTTCGCACTCACCCTCCCCGCCATGTCCGACACCGCATCCTCCTCAAAGAACCACGGCCCACTCCGCCACGTTGTCGCCTTCAAGTTCAAGGACTCCGCCACCCCGGCGGACATCAAGAAGGTCGAGACGGCCTTCCGCGCCCTGAAGTCGAAGATCCCGCAGATCGCCGCCCTGGAGGCCGGCACCAACAACAGCCCGGAGAACCTGAACAAGGGCTGCACCCATGGCTGGATCCTCACCTTCACCTCCGAGAAGGACCGGGACGCCTACCTGGTGCATCCCGACCACCAGGAGTTCGGCAAGCTCGTGCGACCGCTGGTCGCCGATGTCTTCGTGATCGACTTCTGGGCCAAGTGAGCCCGGGGTCCCCCCAAGGGATCCTGAAGGGAATCCGCGCCCGCCTGCCGCCATGCGCTGCTTCGTCACCGGGGCCTCGGGCTTCATCGGGGCCAACCTCGTCCATGCGCTCGTGGCACGGGGTCACTCGGTCCGGGCCCTGTTGCGCCCCGGGGCCGACTTGCGCGGCCTGGCGGGCACCGGGTTCGAGACCGTCCGGGGCGATCTGACCGACGGCGTGCCCGCCCTCGCCCGTGCCATGGACGGATGCGACTGGTGCTTCCACGTCGCCGCGAGCTACGCGCTGTGGCTGGCGGACTATGCCCCGATGTTCCGGGCCAACGTGGACGGCACGCGGGACCTGCTCACCGCCGCGCACCAGGCCGGATGTTCGCGCATCGTGTACACGAGCACCGTCGGCTGCATCGGCCTGCCCAGGCCGGGGCCCGACGGCGTGACCCGACCGACCGACGAGTCCACCCCGGTGGACGAGGCGCAGATGTCCAACCCCTACAAGCTCTCCAAGTGGCGGGCGGAGGTCGTGGCCCGGGAGTTGGCGTCCGCGGGCCTGCCCATCGTGCTGGTGCATCCCAGCGCGCCCGTCGGGCCGAGGGACGTCAAGCCCACCCCCACCGGGCAGGTCCTGGTCGATTTCCTGAAACGCAAGATGCCGGCCTACCTCGACACCGGGCTCAACTGGGTCCATGTCCGGGACGTGGCCGAGGGCCACGTGCTGGCCGCCGAGCGCGGGCGTGTCGGCGAGCGCTACATCCTCGGCCACGCGGAGGGCAACTGGACCATGAAGCAGGCACTGGACACCCTGTCGGAGTTGACAGGCCTGCCGGCCCCCGGATTCCGCGTGCCGCATGCGGTGGCCCTCGGCGCGGCCCACGTGGACGAATGGATCGCCCGCTGGACGGGCAAGCCCCCGAAGGCCCCGCTGGCGGGGGTGCGGATGGCGAAGTACAAGATGTGGTTCAGCCCGGCCAAGGCCATCCGGGAACTCGGCCTGCCGCAGACCCCCCCACGACAGGCCATGTCGGAGGCCATCGACTGGTTCCGGACCCACGGACTCGCACCCTGAGCCCCGGATTGCGTCGGGGCGGATCGATTGCGGCACGTCGGGCTGGGCCGGGCCGGGCCGGGCGTCGGGCCCCACCGAACCCGCAGGTCTCCCCGGGGCGGCTACTCCTTCGGTGTCGTGCCGGCCGCCCCCGGGGTGGGGGCGGCCGCCGGAGCCGTAGCCCTCATGGGCGCACCGGGCCTTGGCTTCAGGTGCCGGGCATCCAGCCGGTCGCAGGCCCACAGCAGGCCACGCGTCACCAGGTCGAGGTAGCGATCGTCGCCGACCGTCTCGTTGAAGTGGCCCAGCGACGTGCTGAAGACCCGGGTCGATCCGTACCGGTTGACCCAGGTGACGGCGTAGTCGTCCTCCGCCTGGGCACCCCGTTGCAGCAGGGTCGCCGTCGAGAAGACCTTCACGTTGTTGTAGAGTTCCTCGTTGCCCGTGGTCCACCCGCTCCATCCGAGATCCCGGAGGATCGGGTGCCTGGGAGCGATGGTGCGGATCCGGATGGGGGTCGCCTTGCCGTGCTTCATGGAGCGCAGGCCGAGGTATTCCTGCCACAATTCGCCCGGGGCGGCCCGGTAGCTGTGGACGGCGCAGTGGAGGTTCACCCCGGGCAGACCGGCCCGATGGGGTGCGAGGATCCGGGCGATCCAGTTGGTGTCGGCGACCGCGCCGAAGCACTCGTCATGGATCACCACGTCGTAGCCCTTGGCCCAATTCGGATTCTCATACAGGGGGATGCGGCTCTCCTTGGACGTGCCCCCCTGCTGCACCGTGTCGATGACGACGCGGGCGCGGGCCTCGATGCCGCGCTTCAGCAGGTCCTTCTGGATCGGGTAGTCGTGGCAGCACCCGCCGCACACGAGGAGCGCCCTCAGGGGACGGGGTTCCGCCGCGGACAACCCGACGGCGAGCAGCAGGAGGCAGGCGACACCCCGGGTCACCAGGACGCCCGCGCGCACGGCGATCCGGAGCAGGGAGTCCATCCGGAATCCCATCCATGGACGGAGAGCGGGACGGGGATCGGTGCGGGGATCGACGTCGGCGGAGACCGGTGCGGACCGGATCCAATTCGGGGGGTTCATGGAATCCAATCTGTCAACGGCCCCGGCGCTCAACAAGGGCAACCTCGCCGCGGCGGCGGCCGTTATCGCCCCGGGCGGGGCCCTCCACCCGGGTCAGTCCAGCTTGCGCAGCCAGATGTTCCGGTAGCGCACCGGATTGCCATGGTCCTGGAGGAGCAGCGGTCCAGTGGGCGTGGCCCCCGAGAACTTGGCCGCGACCGAGGCATCGCCCTGGACGGGGATGTGGTCCTGCACCAGCACCCCGTTGTGGAACACCGTGAAGGAACCGGGACGCACCTTGCCGTCGGCTCCGGGCGTGGGCGGGTGGAAAACGATATCGTAGGACTGCCACTCGCCCGGTTTGCGCGAGGCGTTCACCAGCGGCGCGTTGTGCCCGTAGAACGAGGCGGCCTGCCCGTTGAAGTACGTCTTGTTCTGGTACGAGTCGAGCACCTGGATCTCGTAGCGACCCTGGAAATACACCCCGCTGTTGCCGCGCCCCTGCCCGTCACCTTTCACCTCCGCCGGGGAGGCCCACTCGAGGTGGAGTTGGATCGCCCCGAATTCCTGGCGGGTCATCAACCCCTTGAAGCCGACCTGCATGAACCCGTCCGCGACCTTCCAGCGCGGCTCGCTGCCGTCCTCGCTCTTCCACGCCGACAGGTCCTTGCCGTCGAAGAGCACCACCGCGTCGGAAGGCGGTGAACCGGTCGTGCCCGGCGTCACCACGGGGGGCTCGCGGTCGGCGGAGGGAGTGGCGGCAAGGGCGACGAGCATCGCGGCGGCAGCGGCGACGACAGCGACGAACAGCGAGGGGACGGTGGAGAGTTTCATGGACGATGGCGGGGGGGGTCGAGGACTACCCGAATCGTCGCCAGAAGGTGGGGCGGGTCAAGGCCGACGAGTGACCGGAACCGGCATGGGGGCATGGGGGCATGGCGGCGAAGGTGAAACCGCGGCGCGGTGGATCTCCCATGACTGGCCCACGGGCAGAGGCAGCCGGGGAAGGCCACGGGCGGCATCTCCGAGGAAGGATTGCCCACGAGAACGCGGCGCCATCGGACCGGGATCCGGGCGTGTGAGAATCACCGCCAATCTCCCGGGATGCGCCCGGGCTTCACGCCAATCGTCCGCGAGGTGCCAGAGCCAAGCCCTTAAGCCTGTCGCCGGGAGGCGACGATCGCGCGCAGATTCCGGGGGATCCGGTCCACAATCCCGAAATCGCGGTTCCACAACTGGATGGCCGGGACACGTCTCGGCACCATGGTAAAACACACGGAAAGTTGCCGGTTTGGACACCCACGTTTTGCCGGGTTCCTGGGGGTATCCCCCTCGGGAAGTGAATGCCTGCGTTTCTTTCTTCTTCGAATGGATGACATGGGCATTCAAGGCCCAGCGGGCCTGATCGGGAATCGCCTCGACACCCACCGGGCCCGGGCGGGATCGGTGCCTCGTCGGGTTTCTGGAGAAGGTAATGTTCAAACCGTCAGGTTGAGTCGGTTTTCATGCCGCCTCGCCGACGGGCGTGGACGTTTGTGTCAGCATCGTTCCGAAACCCGCAGAAAGTTGCCGGACTGAAATCCACGCTTTTCCGTGTCCATGAGGACGTTTTCTTCCGGAATCAGCGCCAGCGTTTCTTCCTTCTTCAAACTGGAGCCAAGAGCCTTCCAAGCCCGGCAGGCCCACTCAAGATCCGCGTCGACGATGACAAAGCCGATACCGCACTGATGATTCGTCGAGTTTCCGGGGAAGTTGGATTTCAAACCGGCAGGTTTCGTTGGTTTTCAAACCGTCGCTGACACGTTTGCCCTTTGTGCTCCGGGCGGTGCCTTTGCTACCACCAAGGCATCGTGAGTTCCGCCCAGCCCAGCCTCCTGCTGCTGATCCCCGCCTACAACGAGGAGAACCGCATTGGTCCGGTCCTGGAGCAATACGCCGCGCATTTCGGCCGGACCCATGCCGGGAGGTTCCAGATGGTCGTGGTGTTGAACGGATGCCACGACGACACCCTCGGGGTGGTCCGGGCCGCCGCCGGGCGGCACCCCTTCATCCGCCACCTCGAGTTCACCGCGCCGATCGGAAAGGGAGGCGCCCTCATCGAGGGCCTGAAACTGGCCCCCTTGGCCGACTTCATTGGGTATGTCGACGCGGACGGCGCCACGCCGCCCGGGGCGTTCCACGACCTGGTCCGATGCCTTGAGGAATCCCAGGTCGCCTGTGCCATCGCCTCACGGTGGCTTCCCGGCGCCGTCGTGCACCACTTCCAACCGGAGAACCGGCGTTTCGCCAGCCGCCTGTTCCACCTCTTCGTCGAGTTGTTCTTCCAGATGGGAATCCTCGACACGCAATGCGGCGCGAAAATCATGAGGCGTCTTGCCGTCGAGGCCGTGCATGACCGGTTGACCCTCGCCGACCTTGCCTTCGACGTGAACTTGCTCTTCTCGCTGCGCCGTGCCGGCTTCGAGATCCGTGAAATCCCGACCGAGTGGTCGGACAAGAGCGGTTCCAAGGTGGTCTTCAACCTGCGCACCAGCCTCAACATGTTGCTCTCGCTGGTGCGTCTCAGGCTGGTCTACTCGCCCTTCTACCGTTGGCTGGGACCCTTGCGGCCCCTTGAGGCTTGGCTCTACAGCCGGCTCCGGGCGCCCCAACCGGTGCGCAGGTCGGACCAGCGGAAACCGACCACAGCCGAGGCTCCGGGAGGACGGGGGACCGACGGTCCATCCACGTCATCAACCTGACCGGGTCGTCGTCGCGGCAACCTCGGCGAGCTTGCCGACCTCGCGGCTGAGGAATGCCTCCACCGTCTGGAACTTCGCCACATTCTCGGGCTTCAGCGCCATCAGCGCCCGGTGGGCGTCGAGGCAGCACCGGAGCACATCGGCCCTTGCTGGGGCTTCCATCGGCACCTCGACGGTCCGGGTCGGCGCGCTCGTGGAGCCCGCCTCGAGCACCCCGACCAGATCAAGGACCCCGTGGTCCTCGAGACCGTCGAGAATGCGCTGGGGGGCCCCATGCAGGGCGAACGAGATGCCGCCGGTTGCCACCAGACGTGTCAACGTGCCAGAGAAACCGCTGTCCATCAGGAGCGCTCCAGACAGGTCCAAAACCACGCAGCCCACGCCACCGCTCCTCAGGCGTAGGATGACCTTCTCGAAGGCCGGAGCGGACTCCGCAGCCAACCGTCCTTCCAGACGGACCAAAGCCTGCTGCCCATCCACACCGACCGAAATCGAGCAACCGGGCAACGCCATGCCTCGACTATCGGCGTCGGTATCTCTCGGTCAAGGATCGCAAGATCGGGTGTCGCATGATCCAGAAACCAGGTCGCACGGGGTCGCATGGGGTGCACCGGTTGGGCCGGTTAGGCGGCTTTTTTGGACAGGCTGGATCGGGTCGGCAGAGTCGCCTCAGGGACGCCGGTCGGCTTGGTCGGCTTGGGCAGGTTGTTTGGCTTATTTGGACACGCTGTATCGGATCAGCAGGGTCGCCTGAGTGACGCCCGTTGGGCCGGTCGGTTTGGTCGGTTTGTTTGGGCAGGCTGGGTAGGGTTGGCAGAGTCGACTCAATGGGGCCGCTTGCGAGGGTTAGGCCGGTCAGTTAGGCGCCCCCTCAGCCCACCACGTCCACGCGCAGGTCGCGCAGGGCCATCAGGCCTGGCAGCGGCACCGCCCGGATCGGCCGCGCCCCGCTGCGCCGGCGTGGCCCGAAGCGTTGTCGGTACCGTTCGAACAC
>VHCX01000079.1 GCA_016871615.1 Verrucomicrobiota bacterium | reverse complement strand
ACCTGGTGTCGGCGTTCAACGACGACGATGGGTTCGACACGGACCAGGGCTACAACGGCCGGAACCAGTTCTGGTTCGGCATCCAGGAGCCCGGGGCGAAGGACAACGGGTCGGAGCAGAACGGGCAGCCGCAGGCCCCGGACGTACGGGTGGCGGGGGCGCTGCCCCTGGCCGACTATGTGGTGCGCAACGCGACGCTGATCGGGGCCGGTGAGGCGTCGAGCGGCAACGACGCGTTGAGGTTCCGCCAGGAGAACAAGGCGAGGTGGTACAACTCGGTGATCACGGACTTCGGCGGGGTGCGGGTGCGGATCGACGACGACGGGGTGTCGACGCCGGACCTGAAGAACAACCTGTTCTGGGGCTTCAAGAGCGGGTCGAACGAGGACTACGGCAAGGAGTATGCGCCTGCGGCGTTGAATCCGGTGGCGGACCCGAAGCTGCGTTCGGTGAGCCGGAAGGCCGACGGGAAGCTGGATCCGCGGCCGGGTGCCGGGAGCCCGGTGTTCGACGGGGTGCTGTCGACCCCGGCCGACGGGTTCTGGACGCCGGTGGGCCACAAGGGCGCCTTCGACGTCGACGACAACTGGGCGCGTCACTGGACGGCCCTGGATGCCAACGGCTTCTTCCCGGCCCAGGACAATGTGTTCTACATGAGCCAGCAATACCTTTACGGAACCTACCATTGGTCCGCCACCAATGTGTACATCCTGACGGGGTTCACCTACGTGATGAGCAACGCGGTGCTGAACATCGAGCCCGGCACGGTGATCAAGGGAGTGTCTGGCACCGGCACGGGGGCCAGTGCGGCCAACGACTTCGGATGCCTCTTTGTCTGCCGGGGCGGCAAGCTCAATGCCGTCGGCACCGCCAACAATCCCATCATCTTCACGGCGGAGCGGGACGACGTGGCCGACTCGGGCGATCTGCCCTTCCCGACCCGGGGCCTCTGGGGCGGCATCGTGCTCTTCGGCAATGCGCGGCTCAACAACCCGGCGTGGACGACGAACAACGTGTCGTATGACATCTACGAGGGTCTTCCGGACCTCGCGGTGACCAACGCGTTCACCGGTCAGGTGGACTACATCCACCGGTTTGGCGGGACCGATGACAACGACAGCAGCGGCGTGATGCGCTACGTGTCGGTGCGGCACGGCGGCAAGAAGCTGACGACCGACAAGGAGATCAACGGATGGTCGCTCTGTGGCGTGGGTCGCGGGACGGTGGCCGAATACCTGGAGGCGTACTGCACGGCCGACGACGGGTTCGAGTTCTTCGGCGGATCGGTGAACACGAGGTACCTGGTGTCGGCGTTCAACGACGACGATGGGTTCGACACGGACCAGGGCTACAACGGCCGGAACCAGTTCTGGTTCGGCATCCAGGAGCCCGGGGCGAAGGACAACGGGTCGGAGCAGAACGGGCAGCCGCAGGCCCCGGACGTGCGGGTGGCGGGAGCGCTGCCCCTGGCCGACTATGTGGTGCGCAACGCGACGCTGATCGGGGCCGGGCAGGCGTCGAGCGGCAACGACGCGTTGAGGTTCCGCCAGGAGAACAAGGCGCGGTGGTACAACTCGGTGATCACGGACTTCGGCGGGGTGCGGGTGCGCATCGACGACGACGGGGTGTCGACGCCGGACGTGAAGAACAACCTGTTCTGGGGCTTCAAGAGCGGGTCGAACGAGGACTACGGCAAGGAGTACGCGCCGGCGGCGAGCAACCCGGTGGCGGACCCGCTGCTGGGCGGGATCAGCCGGGTGCCGAACGGGCAGCTGGATCCGACGCTGCGCGCCGGGAGCCCTGCCTACGGGGTGCCGCAGACGGACACGCCCGGCTTCGTGGCGGTGGACTTCACCGGCGCCTTCGGGGCCGAGAACTGGGCGCAGGACTGGACGGCCCTGGGCGCCGAGGGCTTCTTCAAGGCCACCGGCATCCGGCCCACCGGGCCTTTCAAGGCGCCTGAACCCCGGGCGCCCGTGCTGGCTGTGGCGGCACCCTCCGGCACCAGCCTTCGGCTGACCTTTGCCACGGAGTTGGGTCGCACCTACACGGTGCAGGGCCGGGCGGACCTGACCTCCGGGTCGTGGTCGGCCACCGGCACGCCGGTGCAGGGGACCGGCGCCGCCGTATCCATCGACGTGCCGGCGACGGGAGAGTCCCTCTTCCTCCGGGTGACGGTCCAGTGATCGTCGGCCGGGGTCGTCCCCGGTCTCCTCAACGTCGCGGGGCGGATCCTCTTGCAGGATCCGCCCCGTTTTCGTCAGTCGTCCGAACGGCCGCCCCACGGGCGGACGGCCAACCCGGCGATGGTGAAGGCGGCGATGCCCGCGACCGCGATCCAGATTCCCGCCTCGAGGAAGAGCGGGAGCACCGCGTCCCCCGCGAGCGAGCCCTGCCGGGCCAGCATCACGCCGCAGACCCCGAGGTAGCCGGCGCTGTCGGCCAGGTACATGAGGAAGCCCAGGTTCGCCCGGTCGCGGGTCAGGGCGATGAGTCGCTCGAAGACCGTGGCATGGACGGCGACATAGGGCAGATACAACCCCGTGCCCACCATCACCATGAAGATGAAGGGATCCAGTCCGCCGCCCCGCCACGCGAGGCAGGCGCCGAGGACCGTGGCCAGTCCGACGCACGACAGGACCAGTCCGGACCGGAACGCCCCGAGGTTGCCGCGCATCCGGGCCAGGAAGACCATCGGAACCAGCACCCCCAGGGCCACCCACAGCTCCGACCGGGTGAAGACGCCGGCGTCGCCGGAGCCGCCGAGCGCCGTCCACAGTTCGCGGGCGAAATCCGCCCGCAGGCTCCTGAGCACCGTGACCAGCAGGTAGGCCGCGCAGATGGCCCCCACCACCAGCCCGTGTCTGCGCAGGAACGCGATCCGGGCCGTACGGTCGACCGGTTCGCGTGCGGCCCGGGCCCGGATGTCCGACTCCGAGGGCGGAGCCACCCGCCCCAGCATCGACGCGAAGACCACCAGAGGCACCGCGAACACGGCCCCTGCCGCCGCCGGCATCCAGCGCTCGGGTACCCCGGCCTGCAGGAGTTGAAGCCCGACGGTCTTGGCGATGCCGTCGGCCACGATGAAGCTGCAGCACAACGCGGCGATGAACGCCTCGGACAGGCGTCTGCCCTCGAGGAACCCCAGCACCAGCCCGAAGACCATGCCCAGGGGAAGCCTGTTGAGGAACAGGCAGACGATCCCGGGGCCCAGTGGCAGGATTCCGAACAGCAGCCACGCCACCTCGGCCACCGCGATGAGGCCCAGCAGCGTGCCGATCCGGCGTCGGGCGGGCATCTCGGCGATCACGCGGATGCCGATCAGCTTCGAGGCCGTGTAGCCGACCAGTTGGGCCGCGACCAGCGACGCCTTCATGCCGGGCGAGAACGGATCCTCGACGTAGAGTCCGGCCGTGAAGGGTTTCCGGAACCCGTACATGCAGGCGTAGGTCCCGAAGGCCGCCAACATTCCATGGGCCGCCACGGCCGCCGGATGCCCTCTCCAGCCGCCGGATCCGGGGCGGTCATCGTCCTGCCCGGTGCCGGGCGACTCCTTGGGGGGTGTCATCGAAAGGGGTCTTCCCGGGATCGTCCGGCTCTCAGGGTTCGTTGGCCGTCACGGCCACGCGGCACCAGCGGCCGGACTCGGCGGGGGCGAAGGCCTCGTCGAGACGCCGGAGGGGCATCGGCGGGGACACCAGCGATTCCCAGGGGTGGTTGTCCCGATGCCGGTCGAGGAAACCGATGGCCTCGTCCAGATGGTGGGGGGCGTAGTTGTGCACTCCCCGCAGGGTGAGGCACTTGCGGATGAGTGCCTCGCCCGTCAGCGACAGCGAGGACTCCGGATGCACCATGCCCGCGAGCGCGTAATGCCCTCCCGGCCTCAGCCACCGGAGGCCCTCGGGAACGGCGCGGGCGCTGCCGCAGACCTCGATCACGACATCGACCTCATCCGGTGGAATGGGCGAAGGGTCCGAGGAGAGGACCGGCGTGCCGCCGAAGCGCGGCACGGCCGTCAACCGTTGCGGTTGGCGATCCACCACGAACACCGTCTCGCATCCGGCCGCGCGCAGCAGCGCGCTGCCGTACAGTCCCAGGAGGCCGCCCCCTGGATGACGGCCATGCGCCCGGTTCCATGAGGCAGGGATTCCATCACCGCCACCATCGTGGCCAGCGCGCAGTTGGCCGGGGCGACAGCCGCGTCCGGCAGCGTGTCGGGCACTGCGACCAGGTGGGTGCCCCGCCGGAGCATCAGGTGCGACGCATAGCAGCCCAGCAGGCCGCCCTGCTCGGTGAGGGGCGCATGTCCGTACTTGAGCAGGCGTTCGCATTTCTGGGGCAGACGCCATTCGGTGCAGGGCCGGCAGGTTCCGCAGGAGTCGACCAGGCTCCATGAGACGCGCCGGCCCAGCCACGCGGGCTCCCTGCCGTCCCCGACGGCGATGACGTGCCCGATTCCTTCATGCCCCAGGATCGTCGGCACGGGTCCGTGCCGACGTCCCGTCAGCGTGTGCAGGTCCGATCCGCAGATCGTGGACAGGTCCAGGGCCACCAGCACCTCACCGGGTCCCGGGTCGGGAAGCGGCAGGAGCGAGAACCCGAAGGGGTGTCCTGTTCCTCGGAAGATGGAGATCTGGGCGGTGCTCACGTGCCGATTGGAGGCGGCGGCCGATCCCGGGTCACACAGGATTCCATGGTGTGCAGGTGACGATTCCATGACTCCGGAGGGCATGCGACCGCCAGTCGGGTGACATGTCGGTGAACCGGGTCGAAGACCGTTGCCTCGGGGCATGCAGGGCGGCTATAAAGGGGGGGTATGCCGGGATCGTTTCCCGGCGGCAACGGAATCGATCACAATGAACTCAATCCTGAAGAATCCATTGGGCGTTCGACGGCACATGTTGCCGGCGATCGCCGCGTCCCTGGTCGCCTTGGCGATGCAGGGCTCATTGCAGGCGCAGGCGGTCTCCAACCGTCTGTTTTCTGAGAATTTCGACGGTCTGGCGCTGGGGCCGAACCGCGAGGAGGGTCTGGCCGGGCTGGAGGTGTGGACGGGCACGCCGCCGAGCGGTTGGGTGCTGGACAACTCGCAGATGCCGGGTTTCGGCACGCCGAACGACGGCATGGTGGAGTGGGCCGGATGGACCTTTGCCAACAAGGACTGGTGGGTGCGCGCGGCGGGCAACCAGCGGCGTGCGGAGTGGGCCTTCGGCGACAACACGGTGATGATCGCCGACCCGGACGAGTGGGATGACGCCGCTCATGCCAAGGGTCTCTTCAATGCGTTCATCGCGCTGCCTTCGATCAACGTGAAGGGTGCGGCCGCGAACTCGCTGGTGCTGGCCTTCGATTCGACCTGGCGGCCCGAGGCCTTCGATGACGGCGGTGCCAACTGGCCGGTCGACGAGAATGGTCGTCCGATCAACAACCAGAACGGCGTGGTGGACGCGTCCTTCGACGGCGGTGCGAACCAGCGCGTGGTGGACTTCAGCTCGGACTCCGGGAGCCCGAACTTCAAGAAGGACATCGACTTCATCAACGAGTCGGTGGTGGTGCCGCTGAACAACCCGGCGGGCGCGACGGCCTTGAACCTGCGTTTCGGCATGCTGACGGCGGCCAACGACTGGTGGTGGGCGGTGGACAACATCGCCGTGGGCGTGCCGCCGCTGCTCTCGAGCGTGACGGGCAACGGGTTGGCGGTGACCAACCGGATCGTGGAGGCGCTGGGCAAGACGGTGAACACGTCGGCCGGCGTGACGGTGACGGTGAACGGCAAGGCGGCGACGCCGGTGGAGGTGACCCGTGAACTGGTCAACGACAACTATCCGGAGAGCGAGCGGGTGTTCGTGAGCCACACGGGCACGCAGGTGTTTGCGCCGCGGTCGAAGGTGGCGGTGACGGTGCGCTTCACCGACAACACGGGCCGCGTGGTGGAGGAGAACGGGTCGTTCATCGCCCCGGGCTACCTGAGCGTGAGCACGACGCCGAAGGAGATCACCGCGGTGCTGACCGACGCGGCGTGGATGACGGTGAAGGAGTCGGCGGGCGTGAAGCTGGAGCTCAACGGCACGGCGATCACGGCGACGTCGGTGCGTCGCGTGGACAGCACGGTGGTGGTGAGCTACGTGAGCCCGTCGCTGATCCCGTCGGGATCGCGGCACACGCTGAAGGCGACCTACACGACGGCCACCGGCCAGGAATTGGTGGAGACGGTGGGCTTCACGGCGGCGACCTATGCGACCTTGTCGGCCGACCTGGCGACGGCGCCGGGCACGGGCACGGAGGCCGGCATGAGCTGGCGCACGCATCAGCTGGGTGCGGCCCGTCCGGGCGGCACGACGCTGGCGGCGGCGGAGTCGCAGCTGGCCGGAGCCTTGGGCGCCTCCGAGCATGACGCGTCGGGCGAGGTGGGCGGGGTGTTCAAGATCAACTTCGTGAACTTCGACCAGGCGTCGGGCGAGGCTGGCAACTTCAAGGCCAGCGGTCTGGCGGAGTTGTCGGTCAACGACGACGCGATCCCGGGCATCCCGGGCCTGAACGGTGGCTTGGACAACATCGCCGGCCAGGCGCTGGCGTTCCTGGAGATCCCTGCGGCGGGGCTGTACACGATGGTGGTGAACAGCGACGACGGGTTCCAGGTGTCGGTGGGCACGACGAACAACCCGAAGGCCCAGATCCTGGGTCAGTTCGACGGTGGCCGGGGCAGCTCGGACACGCGGTTCTACTTCGAGGCGCCGAAGGCGGGTGTGTACCTGTTCCGGCTGCTGTGGATGGAGGGTGGTGGTGGAGCGAACGTGGAGTGGTTCACGGTGAACGCCGACGGCACCCGGGCGCTGGTCAACGGCACCCAGGCCGGAGCCCTGCGCTCCTTCCGCCGCCGCACCGTCAGCGAGCCCGGCGGTGGCACGACCACGCCGCTGGTCTTCACCGGCATCGTGCGCAACGCCAACGGGTCGCTCACGCTGACCTGGACCGGCGGCGGCACGCTGCAGTCCAGCCCGTCGATCAACGGTCCGTGGACCGATGTCACCGGGGCCACGAGCCCCCTGACGCTGACGCCCGACCAGGCGACCCAGTTCGCCCGTCTGCGCCGCTGATGCCGACCCCGGTCGGCTGACTTCAGGGGGGGCCGGGGTTCGTGCCCCGGTCCCCCTTTTTTCATCCTGTTTTTCGAGTCCCCAGCCCGGCCTACGATCCGCCACCCGGATGCCGATGATCCCATTCCGAATTTCTTCCACCTGGCGGGTGTGTCTGATCCTGCTGGTGGGCACGCACAGTGCGCCGCCGGCCTCCGCCGGCGACCGGTTGATCGACTGGATTTGGCCGATGGTCCAGGCGCCGCCGGCCGTCCTGGCCACCAACCTGCCGACGGTGGACCGTTCCCGGGGGTACGTCGGCTCGGAGGCATGCCGGGCCTGCCATGGTGAAGAGCACGCGAGTTGGCACCGGTCCTACCACCGCACCATGACCCAGCCTGCCGTGGCCGGCTCGGTCCTGGGCCGCTTCGATGGCCAGTCCGTCGAGGTGGGAGGCCTGTCCTACCGGGTGTTCGAGCAGGACGGGGGATTCTGGGCCGAGATGCCCGACCCCGACCTCATGATGCAGGCCGCCGCGGCTTCGGACCGGCCGGCGAATCTCGCGCGGATTCCGAGGGTCCGGCGCCCGGTGGTGATGACGACGGGCTCCCACCACTACCAGACCTACTGGGTGCCCAGCCAGCGGGTGCCCGGATTGTTGCAGACCCTGCCGCTGGTCTACCTGCGGGAGGATCGTCGATGGATTCCCCGCGACGAGGCCTTCCTGCGCGGTCCCGACGACCGGCAGCGGCTCATCATCCAGTGGAACCACCAGTGCATCCGGTGCCACAGCACCGCCGGCAACCCGGGCCTGGACGAGGCGTCCGGTCTGCTGAAGACGAAGGTCGGTGAACTGGGCATCTCCTGCGAGGCCTGCCATGGCCCCGGTGGCTCCCATGTCGCGGAACGTCAGGCCTGGCGGGAGGAGCCCGCCTGGAACGGCCCGCCGGGCCACGACCCCGTCCAGCCCGCGCGGCTCGACCACCGGCGGTCCAGCGAGGTCTGCGGCCAATGCCATGGCGCCTACATCCTGCGCCCGGATCAGGCCCTCCGCTTCGCCACCAACGGCCCGGCCTACCGGCCCGGGGACAAGCTCTTCCAGACCCGCTACGAGGTGAGGCATCCGCGCGTGGATCCCCGGCCCGAACGGGTCGCCGATTTCCGGCGCAATCCGGAGTTCTTCCGTGAGCAGTGGTGGGACGACGGGACGATCCTCGCCGGTGGCCGGGAATTCAACGGCCTCGCCGCTTCCCGGTGCTACACCCGCGGCCGGCTCTCCTGCACCACCTGCCATACGATGCACGGCCCCGATCCCGACGACCAGTTGAAGGCCTCCGGGGCGACGTCGCAGTCCTGCACCGCCTGCCACACCGAGTCGCGCTTCGGCCAGAGGATCTCGGAGCACACCCGGCACCGTCCGGATTCCGACGGCTCCAACTGCCTCAACTGCCACATGCCGCACACCACCTACGCCTTGTTCAAGGGCATCCGTTCGCATCAGATCGAATCACCCGCCAGCGACCGGATCGCCCGCTACGGCACTCCCAACGCCTGCAACCTTTGCCACCTCGATCGCACCCTGGCCTGGACCCGCGAGCACCTCTTCGTCTGGTACGGCCAGAAGCGCCATCCGCTGACGGCCGACCAGGAGCGCATCGCCGCCGGGGCGCTCTGGATGCTGCAGGGCCACGCGGCCCAGCGGGTGATCGCCGTCTGGCACACCGGATGGCAACCGGCCCTGCGCGCCTCGGGCACCAACTGGATGACGCCCGTGCAGGCCCGTCTCCTGGCCGACGACTACGCCCCGGTGCGCCGGGTGGTCGCCGGGGCCCTCGCCGGCCGGCCGGAGTTCGACGCCACCGCGTACGATTTCATGGCGACGGCCGACCGCCTCGGCGCCTGGGCCAAGGGGCTCGAGGTTCAGGCAACCCGGCCGGATCGGCCCTGGGATCGCCTCGGGGAGGCGGTGCTCGTGGCACCTGACCGGTCCTGGAACCGGGGGGAGGCCGAGGCGTTGCTGGGCCGGCGGGACCGTCGCCCGGTCACGGTCCAGGAGTGATCAGTTCGGGTTGTCGAGTGGGTCCAGCGTCCAGACCACCCGGGTCTGCGGCACGAAGGCCTTGCCAAGGCTCGCGCTGCCGGGTGTGGTGTCGATGACTTGGTTGCCCCTCAGGTTCTCCGCATGCCCGTCGCTGAAGACCAGGTTCCCACTGCCCGAGTGACGGGCCGAGAAGCGGTTGGCGAAGGCGTGGGGCTGGCCGTTGTAGGCCGACTGGTTGGGGTGGAAGCGGGGTTCGTCCGGCAGCCCGGCCTCGGTGAAGACCACCGTCTGCGAGGGCATCTGGACGGCCGTCAGGCGGGAGGGTTCGCCATTGCGGATGAGCTTGGAATTCATCGCCAGCGAGAAGAAGGGCGAGGCCCGGCGGACGGTCGCGACGGGCAATTTCGCCGACGGGCAGGTGAACAGCGAGCCCTTGTCGTAGAACGCCTGGCCATTGGTGGCGTAATCGCGCACCGGCCGTAGCCCGATGCGGGGCGGGATGGCGTTGCACCATAGGTCGGCGTTGTTGGTGCTCTGGGCCTGGAGCCAGGTCAACTGGTCCTGGCTGAAGGGTTTCTCGCGTGGCAGGAACTCCGAGTTCTCCTCGGCATAGAGCATCAGGCCCAGCCCCCATTGCTTCTGCTGGTTGAGGCAGGAGATCCGCAGCGCGCTGCCCTTGGCCCGGGCCAGTGCCGGCAGGAGCATGCCGGCAAGGATGGCGATGATCGCGATGACCACCAGCAGCTCGATGAGGGTGAACCCGGTTCGGGAACGCTGGCCGTCCAGGGACTGCCGGAACTTCATGGCACCTCCACCCGGAAGAGGCCGGCGGACTCGCCCTCGGTCGGCAGGGGGACCGTGAAGGAGATGGGGCCGTCCGCCGTCGGGGTCTGGCTCGCACCGACCGTCGACCACGAGCCGTCCGCCCCGCTCCGCCGTTGCAGCCGGTAGGTCCGGGAGGCCTCGGCCTGGAGGCTGATGCGCAGGGCACCCTCCGCAAGGACCGCCGCCAGACGCGGAGAGGTCGGTGGTCGCACGATGTCGCCGGCGCGGATCCGTCCCGGGGAACCCCACTCCTTGACCCCCTCGAGGGTCGCCACGGCCTGGACCACGCCGTTGACGTCGAGGGCACTGGGCTTGCCGAACACCTTGGTGTCGGGGTCGACGTTGAAGCTGATGCCGGGATCCCCTGCGGGAAAATCCACCGCGTCGATGGTGTCGGTATTGGCCGTGGCCGTGGCGTTCCACAGACGCAGCCCGTCGCCTCCCGAGCTCAGTCCGATGCCGCTGCCGGTGTAGCTCACGATCTTGAGTCCCGGCGGCAGGTTCGAGGCGCCCCACCAGGTGCGGAACTGGTCCGCGGTGAGCCGTTCCACGAACACGATGGATTCGCCGGGCAGGATGACGAGGTTCGTGTCGGTCAGCGTGATGGCGCTGGCGAGGCTGGCGCTGTTGTCGTCGAAGCGCCATCCGGTCAGCGAGACCGGAGCCGGCGAGAAGGATGTGATCTCCCACCAGTCCTCGGGCGCGAAGCCCACCCGGTCGATGAAGCCGGGGTCCAACGTGGTCCGCGCACTGCTGACCTCGGTGATCCGGATCTGCGGTCGACCGAGCACCGAGACGGTGACCGTGTGGACCACCGATCCGCTGCCATTTGAGGCGGTGACCGTGTAGGAGCCGGACTGGGCCTGCGTGACCGCGGCGAGGCCGAGGGTGGCCGCGGTCGCGCCGGCGATGGGTTTGCCGTTGAAGGACCACTGGTAGGTTGGTTCCGGCACGCCCGAGGCCGCCGCCGTCAGGGTCAGGGAGCCGCCCTCCAGCGCGCTGGCGTCCGCCGGGGTCTGGACCCAGCGCGGGGCGGTGGGGGCCGCCGCGATCGACAGGCGGGCCGGTGGGCTGGTGAGGGTCTGGAGACCGTTGTCGAGGGCCACCGAGTAGAGACCCGAGGCGGCCGCCTGGACATTGGTCAGGCTGAGCGACGGCCCGTTCTGCCCGGCGATGGCGACCCCGTTGAAGAGCCACTGATACCGGGGCCGGGGGAGTCCGGCGGCCTCAAGGGTGAAAATCGTGCCGTCGCCGGGGTTCACCGTGCGGTCGGCGGGCGGGACCAGGATCGACAGGGCGATGGACGGTCCTGCCGCGCCGGGCGAGCCCAGGTCACCCCCGTCGGCGGCGGCGAAGGCGCCGGGGCTTGCGGCGACGGTCCGTTCGGTCAACAGGCCGGTCCTCGGATCCGGGATGAAGGTGGCACCGTTGGTGCCCGCCGCCCCGAAGTCGACCGAGATCTGCGGAGTGCTTTCAGGACCGGCGGCCGCGTTCCACAACCGGAGACCGTCCCCGGTCGAACTCAGGCCGATCCCGCTGGCGCTGTAGGTGACGATTTGCAGGGAGGCGGGCAGCGACGGGCCCCACCAGGACCGGAAGGCCGCCGCGTCGAGGTCCTGCACAAACACGACGGACTCGCCCGGCGAGAGGGTCAGGGCCCCCAGCGTCACCGCCCCATTGGCGGTGCCCCCGTTCGAGTCGTTGAGCCGCCATCCCCGCAGGTCGAACGGAGCGCTGCCGTAGTGGGTCACCTCGAACCAGTCGGCGTGGATCGCCGGCGTGCCGTTGGTGGACTGGTTGGAGTGGACTTCCGTGATCGCCAGCTGGGCCTCGAGACCCGGCATCCGGGCCATCGACAACCCGAGGGCGAGGAGGGTGGACCATCGGATCGGGGATCGGTGCTTCATGGCGCGTGGCGGGTTGGCGTACGGAGGGTCGGTGTCGCGAGGGTCGAATCCCCGGCCATGAGGCGGCGCACGCAGGACCTCCCGAATGCACGCCCGAACCCGGCGTGTGGTTTTTCTTCCCCCCAAAGGATGGCTTCTGTCTGCCGACTATCCGGTGACACCCGGGTGACAACCGGGTGACAAGGTCCGGGACCGGAGGTCCGGGCTCCGTCCGGAGGGCTCGTCACCCTGCAAATTCGGCGTCACGGCCACATGGTCATCCGGTGACGGACCGCGGAAAATGGGCCTTTTCGACCAGCGGCTCGCCCATGCGGACCCGGTCGCCCACCGCCAGTCGCGGGTGGACCTTGAAGCCCGACGGCGCGAACAGAATGATGGTGGAGCCGTGCTCGAACCATCCCAGTTCCTCACCCCGGTCCACCGGGCGGCCCACGTCGAACTCGCGGGGCCCACGGCGACCCTGGTGCAGCACGAGGTCCAGGCAGTGCAGGCGGACCGAGGCCACGAGGATGGCCGCCACGGCCACCAATGCGACCGGGGTGCCATCCCCGAGCCGCAGGCGGATGACCGCCCGCTCGTTCCTGCAGAAGAGCGCCTCGATCCGCCGCAGCGCGATGGGGTTCACGTTCCAGGTGTCGCCGGAGAGGGAGCTCACGTGCTCCACGGTCGCCGCGTCCGGACTGTGGAAGCGGTGATACATCGCGGAGGTCAGGCGCAGGGTGATGTAGGTCCCGTCGTGGAACGGCCGTGCGGCCTCGGCGGTGCCGAACAGGTCCCGGATGGAGTAGGGGAAGCCCTTGGCCTGGAAGGCCTCGGTGCCCCGTACCGGTCCGAACGCCCCGACGATGCCGTCGCATGGACTGACCAGCATCGACGGGTCCGCATCGATCGGCCGGGCCCCGGGCTTCAGGTCCCGCGTGAAGCAGTCGCGCAGGCTCTCGAAGCGCTGCTGGCGCGCTTCGGACAGGTCCAGATCCGTGAAGAGGCGCCAGCCCGCGATGAGGCCCCGGGTGAGCCATGGGCTGCGGACGCGGCTCAGGCGCCCCATGGCCCGGGTCAACAGGGCCCTGGGCACGCGGTTGGTCAGGAGAAAGTTCAGGTCCTCTTGCAGCAGCAGCCGGTCGCGCAGCCGGCGCCGCGGCCCGCCGTGTTGCGGGGTGCGGCCGACGCCCCCCGGGGGTGGTGGCCCTTCCGTGGAGGTTCCTGCGGAGCCGGTGTCGGCACCGTTGCTTTGGTTGGATTCCATCATGACTGAAATTCTGTTCTCACCCTGGGCCGCCCTCATTCCTGCGGCCGGTGCGCTGGCCTGGGGCCGGCGGCGTCTTCAACTTTCCCTCGCCAAGCATCCCTCCCTCGCCGGGCACTCCCGGTGGGCCCGCCGCGTGTCGAGGCTCATCCCGGGCTACGCCTACGGGGACGATGAGTTCTTCCGGTCCGACGGGGCCCCGCCGGAGGTCGAGGCGCGGCGTCGGGAGGGCTTCTTCCGGCTGGCGGGCCGGTTCATCGGCCACCATCCCCGGTCCCTGCTGCAGACCACCGAGGCGGCCGGGCGACTTTCCGACCTCCAGTTCACGGGGGCCTACCGCGTGCCCTTCCAGTTCAGCCCCTACCTGCGCCGGCATCTCCGGATCGGCGCGTTCTACGAGTCCAGCGCCGGGGTCGGGATCACCGATCTCGACGGCTGCCGCCATGTCGACCTGACCGGCTCCTTCGGGGTCAACCTGATGGGCCACGATTTCTACAAGACCTGCATCGAGGAGGCCGTGCACCGCGCCCGGGACCTGGGCCCGCTGCTCGGGGGCCTGCATCCGAGCACCGCATGGAATGCCGAGCGGTTGTGCCGCATCTCGGGCAAGGACGAGGTCTCCTTCCACATGTCCGGCACGGAGGCCGTGATGCAGGCCGTGCGCCTGGCCCGCTACCACACCGGACGGCGTCAGCTGGTGCGTTTCTGCGGCTCCTACCACGGCTGGTGGGACGACGTCCAACCGGGTCCCGGCAACCCGGTGCCGCCGGCCTTCACCTACACTCTCAAGGAGATGGATGCGGCCACCCTCCGGGTGCTGGCCACGCGCCGCGACATCGCCTGCGTGCTGGTGAACCCGCTGCAGGCGCTGCACCCGAACCGTCCCGCCCCGGGGGACTCCACCCTGGTGGACGGTTCCCGGGTGGCCGGTTTCGACCGGGCCCGCTACACGGCCTGGCTGCGCGAGCTGCGGGAGGTTTGCACACGACGGGGCATCGTGCTCATCTTCGACGAGGTGTTCCTGGGCTTCCGCCTCGCCCCGGGTGGCGCCCAGGAGTATTTCGGCATCGACGCCGACCTGGTGACCTATGGGAAGACCCTCGGTGGTGGCTTGCCGGTCGGAGTGGTCTGCGGACGGCGGCACCTCATGCGCCGCTTCCGCGAGGACCGTCCGGCCGACCTCTGCTTCGCGCGCGGCACCTTCAATTCGCATCCCTATGTGATGGCGGCGATGCAGGTCTTCCTCGAACGGTTGCAAACCCCGGCGATCCGCGCCCTGTACGAGGGCCTGACCGAGCGGTGGGACCGGCGTGCGGCCGGGCTCAACCGCCGTCTCGAGGCGGCTGGCCTGCCGGTGCGGGTGGCCAACCTCTCCACGGTGTGGACGATCCTGTACGAGGTGCCGGGTCGTTACCATTGGATGTTCCAATTCTACCTGCGGGCCGAAGGCCTCGCCCTGAGCTGGGTGGGCAGCGGCCGGATGATCTTCAGCCTCGACTTCAGCGAGTCCGACTTCGAGGGCGTGGCCGACCGCTTTGTCCGGGCTGCCGAGGCGATGCAGGCCGACGGCTGGTGGGCCGTGATCCCCGGGCTGGATCGCCGGTCGATCCGCCGGCGGATCCTGGGGGAGGTGGTGGGTCTGCTCGGAAGGGGGAGAGCCCTCCGGAGGGATCCGGCCGCCGGGGGTGTCGAGCCCGCCTGAAGGGGGGACCCGATCCCGGCCTCCCGGCGCCGGGGCTGGGGGCGCCACGGGAGGATCCACCCAGGGCCGGTTCACCGGGTGGCGCCGGGCTGGTCGATGGGTTCTTCCAGGTCGGCCTCGTCGAGTCCGTCCTCGAAGGCGTGCTCCATCGGATCGATCAGCTCGCCCCGCAGCAGCGCCAGCGGCGACCGCCAGTAGAGCAGGATGTCATGGAACGGATCGGTCATGATCTTCATCGCCCACACCAGGCCCGTGGTCACGTCGCGGAGGAAGAACAGGTGCACGGTGCGGAACAGCAGGCCGCCAACGCCGACGAAGAGCCAGATCATGCCGAGGCTTCGCACGAAGCCCGACTCGACGGTCTCGCGGTCGAGCAGCCCGAGGAAATCGGGGCTGAACCAGAGGACCGCCGGGGACGCGGCCCACAGGGCCATGAGCACCACCTTCCGGCGGAGGTTGTAGCCCACCTTGATGTCCTCCTTGTGCTCGTGGGTGGCCCGGTTCACATGGTCATAGCCCTTTGGCTCGAAGAAGAAGTGTCCCGACTGGCGCGAGGTCATGGAGATGCCCCACGCGATGAGGGCTGCGATGGCGGGATCGACAAAGAGGAACGCGTAGGCCACGACGAAGGACGTCGCGCTGATGAGGTGCAGCGACTGGTTGATGCGGCTGTGGTGGTAGTACCGGTGATCGTCCCAGCGCTGGGTGCGAAGGGCTTCGAGGTATTCCGAGAGCGGGGCCTTCTTGATGCGGTTCATGGAGGGGTGTTGGGGTTCGGGTCGGGGAGTCCGTGCGTCTTCACGGCCGATCGAACACGGATCGTGTGAAGGTCCGATGTCGATCCGGTTTCGATACCGAAATATCGTCAATCCGCCATCGGTTCGTCGCCTGACCGGTGTTCGGTTACGGCGTGAGCTCCGGAAGACATCCCCACGGGACGCCGCGGAGGGCCTCGTCCGCGGGCCAGGCCCTGCGCATCTCGCTGGTCACGGAGACCTACCCGCCCGAGATCAATGGCGTGGCCGTCACGGTGGCCCGGTTGGTCGAGGGCTTCCTGGCGGAGGGGCACCGGGTGGATCTGATCCGTCCGAGGCAGCCCGGGGTGGATGGTCCCCGGCGTGTC
>VHCX01000078.1 GCA_016871615.1 Verrucomicrobiota bacterium | reverse complement strand
CCTTGAAGGTGAAGCTGTCGCTACCAAAGAAGTTCGCGCCCGGCGTATAGCTGATTGTCGGAGCCGTGCCACTGAGGCTGCCCTTGGTGGGCTGGCTCACGATCGAGTAGGTCAACGTGTTGGCATCCGGATCGGTGCCGTTGAGCGTGATGGGCAACACCGTGTCCTCCAACGTGCTCACGGCCTGCGCCACCGCAAACGGCGCGTCGTTCTCGCCCGAGATCACCAGCGTGATCGTCGCGGCGTTCGTGCCCGTGCCGGAGGACAGCAGGCCATCGGACACCGACACACGGAAGGTCGCCGTGCCCGACTGGTTGAGGGCCGGCGTGAAGGTCAGGTTGCCGAAACTCGCCACCGGCACCACCTGATTGGCCGTCAGCGCCGCACCGCTCAACTTCAGCGTGCCCAACGACGGCAGCGTCTCGAAGGTGTAGCTCACCGCGGACCGCGCCTCGGATCCATCGACATGGGCGACATTGTAGCCGGAGGCGAACGAATTGGTGTTGAAGGTCAGCACCGTGTCCTCCAGCGCATTGATCGTGACCGGCCCCTGCGTCGGCGCATCAGGCACGTTGGTCACCTTGACCACCACCGTGTTGGTCGGCGACGGGGTGGCCGACAAGCCCAAGCGGTCCGTGACCGACTCGATGGTCAGGACCGCCGTGCCGAACTGGTTGGCCTTCGGCGCGAAGGTCAGCACACCGGCCGGCGTGAAGGCCGGCTGGTTGGTGCCATCCCCGAAGAGGCCGGGGTTGTCGGTGGTCACGACGATGCTCGTGATCGTCTGTTCCGACTCGTTCGGACCCGCATTGAGCGTCGAGAAGAACGCAGAGTTGGTGTATCGGCCGCTCTCCTCGGCCACCGTGATCGTCGCCGGGGCGTTGACATCCGCCGAGGTGAGGATGAATCCGCCGTCGGTCACCGCCGCCAGCCGGCCGCCGTCCAGCGACGCAGCCACCGCGAACCACAGACGGTTGGAATCCCGCTCCGCCCAGGTGACCCCGGAGTCCGCCGAGGTGTAGAGCTTGCCACCGTAGGCCGAGGCAACCAGTTCGGAACCGTCGGCCGAGGACGCCACCGAGGTCCAGAAACGGGCGCCCGAACCCGCTTGGGCCACCCAGTTGGTGCCGCTGTCGGTCGAGGTGTAGAGCAGGCCGTTGACCTCGGCCGCAACCAGCTTCTGGCCGTTGGCCGAAGCGGCCACCGCCGCCCACAGCCTGCTGCCGGAGGTGCGGGCCACCCAGTTGGTGCCGGAGTCGACCGACGTGTAGACCGCACCGCCGTAGACCGCCGCCACCAGCGTGCCGCCCGAGCTCGACGACGCCACCGCATACCACGGACGGTCGCTGTCACGAGGCACCCACTTCGCACCGGTGTCGGTCGACGTGTACAACTTTCCGCCGTAGTCCGCCGCAACGAGCTTCTGGCCGTCGGCCGAGGACGCCACCGACTTCCAGTTGCGCGAGGCATCCCGATCCACCCACGTGGCACCGGAATCCCCGGAGATGTAGATCTGACCGCCATCGACCGCCGCCACCAGCTTCGAGCCGTCGGACGACGAGGCGATCGCCTGCCAGTTGCGGTTGGTCTCCGTGGCAGCCCACGTCGCGCCGTAGTCGGACGAGATGTAGATCCGCCCACCGTCGACCGCCGCCGCCAGCATTGAACCGTTCGACGTGGTCGCGATCGCCTGCCAAGCGCGGGAACCAGAGCCGCTCTGGGCGTACCAGAGGTTGCCGGCGAAGTTGGTGACGACCACGAGGCTCGCGCTCGGAGCGTCGTTCACCGACAGCACCGTGAAGGCCACGGTGGCCTCGGGAGCGCTCAAGCCGCCGACACCGGACTCGGTGGCGACGACCTTGAACGGCTTCGGACCGAAGTCGTCAGCCACCGGGGTGTACTTGAGGTTGTTCAAATCGGCCGCCGGGATGATCTGGTTCACGGTCACCGGAGTGGAGCCGAGGCTCAGCACGCCATTCACCGGGAGGGTCTTGATGGTCACGCTGCCCAGGGTGTTGTTCTCAACGTCGACGAAACCGGCCGCGAACTCGGACGTGGTGAACGTGGCAACATTGTCTTCGCGGACATCCTTGGTCAGGGAGAAGGCCGGAGTGTCGTTCACACCGGTGATGTTCAACGTGAGCGTTGCCGCAGCGGACGCGGTGCCGTCGGACACCGTGACCGGGAAGGTCGCCGTGGTGTTGGCGCTCAGCGCGTTGAGGGCCACCGCGTTCGGCGTGAAGGTGTAGGCACCCGAAGCGGTGTTGACGGCCAAAGTGCCATAGGTGCCGACCAACGTGGAGGTGGTACCTGCGACAGTCCCACCGGTGATGCCGTAGGTGAACGTCGTGCCGGTGTCACGGTCGCTGGCCGACAGCGTGCCGGTGCTGGCGGAGAAGGTGTCAGCAGCCGCAGTGTCCACGATGGTGATGGCCGTCGGAGTGGCCAAGGCCGGCGTATCGTTCGCGGCGGTGATGCTCACCACCAAGTTGGCCGTGCCTGAGCGAGCGCCGTCGGAAACGCTGACCGCGAAGGTCTCGCTGGCGTTGGCGGTCAACGCGTTGATGGCGGAGGCGTTGGCAGCGAAGCTGTAAGCTCCCGTGGCCGAAGTCACCGTCAGGGTTCCGAAGGTACCGGTCTTGGTGACGGCGCCGGCGTTGGCCGTACCGCCCGTGATGCCGTAAGTGAGGTTGACAGAGTCGATATCCGCACCCGACAACGTTCCGGTCTGCGCCGAGAAGGAGTCATCGATAGCCGTGTCGGTCAGAGCGATGGCGGTCGGGGTGGTCAGCGTTGGCGCGTCATTGACCGGGGTTACGGTGATCGTCACAGTCTCGGCCGCCGAGTCGGCGGTGCCGTCATTGGCCTTGAAGGTGAACGTATCCGTACCGTTGTAGTTGGCGTTCGGAGTGTAAGTGACCTTATCGCTTGAGATTGACCCGAGGGTACCATTGCTCGGCCCAGCCACAATTGAGTAGGTCAAAGGGTTTCCATCGGCATCCGTTGCAGATAAGGTGACCTCCTTGCTGGAATCTTCCAAAGTGCTAACGGCTACAGGCGTCGCAACCGGCGCTGCGTTAGCTGGACCGGCAAATGAGAATAAGCTTTTGGTTGGGACAATTTGATTTTTGAAACCAATTGAAAATGTTCGGGAAGAGCTACCGTAATTGCTTATATCATATCCCCAAACCAATTTAACCCGCAATTCTGTTGCATTTGCGGGGATCGTAATCTGTGTCGACGCTAGAACCGAAAATGGTCCCGATCCATCCGCGGGGTAAACTATTCCGTTGTCAGATCCATCTACTTTTGCCGAGAAAGGAAGGCCGTTCCCCTCATAGATAGAAGAAGAGTCGTGGTAAACATTCCAATTCGCAACTCCGGTATACGACCCGGTGGTTGTCCCGTCAGAATTTGCTGTGAGGGAGCCGGTCCAATTATCGAAGGTCTCAGAGAGAATAAAGTTGCCGTTATTGTCTTTTACCTCCACCAGGTAAAGGTAAATGGCTCCCGGCCCCGTGTAACTCTCGGGAACATAGCTCCCGAAGCCAATCGTAGCAGGACCGGGCGTAACGGGAATCACGACACTCTGGCTCGCGGAAGAATATGTCGCCTGAGAGTAGCCTGTCGTGATCAGGTTTGCGTCTGATCCGAAAGGCGTAGCAGATTGGCTCGCATTGGAATTGGCCTGAAATTCAAGGACTTTAGCTTCAGCGCCGAGGGCATCCTGCATATACCCGAGCAGGCCAAGGCCCACGGCACAAGCCGGTGCCCACAGTCGGCGGAAACTTTCCGACCAGTTCAGCCCTCGCCCGCTGGGGGCACCACTTCCTGGACTCATCGATTGTTCAGTCATGACGTTCTTCTTGGATGGATCTGCGCAAACAAAAAACCCATCTGCATCCCTCCACTTTCGAAGTCGAGCGGTGCAGACCGGGGCATAATCTTTCGGGCAACCTATCCTTCGGGTGAGGTTGTTCAACCTTTTTGTTTGGAGGGGTGGCACTCCCTTTTTTGCCGTTTTTCAGCCAAGATGGGAATCCAGGGTGATTTTTGCAGGGTAAGGCCTTGCCCCACACATTCCTTTGGGTTTCGTCAGAAAAAGAGCCGGCCGGAGACCTAAGGCGAGTCCGACCTACGGCCCGGTTTCCAGTCCTTGCCGTCCGTGGCCACTTGAGCCGGCTCCCCCAACGTTCCCAGCTCCGCCAACTTTCTGAGCTCCCCCAGCGCCAACGGCGCGGCCCATACCAGCCTGGGGCATCGCCCCATGGATACCACCCCCCACAACGTTCAAGGGCCAACGGCCCGATCCATCCCCCCGCACGCCCCGCCACTGAACCGATTCATGGGCAGACCACGCCCATCGCCATCCCATCCGTACCGACACCACGACCGCCGCACGCGCCTATCAATCGGGCCTTCAGCCCTCCAACCTAGTGCAATGTCTCAAATAAGTATTTCCTAACATGAGCCCGCCATGCCATCTTTTCGACATGGCCCGACCGAAGATTCCGTTCGAACTTTCCCCTGAACAACGGGCAGAACTTCAGCGCCTTATCCAAGCGCCGAGCACGCCCCAAAAGCTGGTCCGGCGGGCTCGCATTGGATTGCTCGCTGCGGAAGGCAAAGACAACAAGGAGATTGCCGATGCTTTGGGTACCAGTCACGTGACGGTGGGATTGTGGCGTCAGCGTATTCTGGACATGGGTCTGACCGGTCTTCAGGAATCCCCCCGACCCGGAAGGCCCAAGACGCTGCCGGCCGAACGGGTTCAAACAGTGCTCAGCGAAGTCGTACGTCCTCCCAAGGGACGGGCCCGTTGGAGTTGCCGGACCATGGCTCGGCACAGCGGGCTGTCTCGTTCGGCGGTGCAGCGGATTTGGGCGGCCAACGACCTCAAACCGCACCGCACCCGGACTTTCAAGCTCTCCAACGATCCCCAGTTCGAGGCCAAATTCTGGGATGTCATCGGGTTGTATCTGGATCCTCCGACCCGTGCGATCGTCCTCTGCTGCGACGAGAAAAGCCAATGCCAGGCCTTGGAACGAACCCAACCCGGGCTGCCCTTGGGCCAAGGGCACGTTGCCACCCGCACTCACGACTATTACCGGCACGGGACGGTGACTCTGTTTGCCGTGTTGAATTACCTGAACGGAAAGATCCTCGCTGAACGAGCGCCACGTCACCGGCATCAAGAGTGGCTGAAATTCCTCAAGACCATCGATTCATCGACCCCGTCCGAGGTCGACCTGCACCTGATTCTGGACAACTACGCCACTCACAAGCACCCCAAGGTCATGAGATGGTTGGCCGCACATCCCCGCTTTCATCTCCACTTCACGCCGACCAGCGCTTCTTGGCTGAACCTGGTCGAACGATTCTTCCGCGATCTGAGCCAAGACGTGATTCTTTCCGGAAGTTTTGGGAGCACCAACGAGTTGGTCGACGCCATCTGGGGATACCTTGCCGAGCGGAATCTCAAGCCGCAGCGATACCAATGGCGGGCCGACGGTGCCGCGATTCTGGAGAAAATCCACCGAGCCCGGGAAGCACTGGCACGAAGCCAGAAAATTGATAAAGACAAATCAGAGACACTGCACTAGAGCCTCCTGAGCGCGCGGAGGCCAAGATCCCGCGGAGCCCGCACCCGAGACATACCATTCGAGGCACACTTGGCCCGCGGCTCGGCCACGCGGAGCGGACAGAGTCGGTGTTTCGAAGTGAAGATGGTATTTGCGTTGAGTCGGACCAAATGTAAAATCTATTTTAATGATTGCTCGCCCGTTTTGGACCGACCGGATCGAACAGTGTTGGCGCAAAGCGCCCATCGTTTGGCTCTCGGGAGTTCGTCGCGCCGGCAAAACAACACTGGCGGCCGGACTGGCAGATGCCCTCTACCTGAATTGCGACCTTCCGTCGGTCCAGCAACGGCTGGCCGATCCCGAGGCGTTTTATCGCTCGGTCACCCGATCACGACTGATCCTTGATGAAGTGCATCAACTGCCCGATCCCAGCATCCTGCTGAAGATCGGCGCCGACGCATTCCCTCGGCTCAAGATCCTGGCCACAGGCTCGTCCACACTCGCGGCAACTCAGAAATTCACGGACACCCTGACCGGGCGGAAGCGCAACCTGCATCTGGTTCCGGTGCGGCATGACGAACTGAGCGCATTCGGTGTTGCGGACCTGCGGCATCGACTGCTGCGCGGCGGCCTGCCACCGGCATTGCTGTCTCAGGAATATGACCCGGGCTTTTACTCGGAATGGCTCGATTCGTATTACGCGCGGGATGTCCAGGAACTGTTCCGAGTCGATAAGCGGGGTGGTTTTCTCAAACTCATCGAAAGCATTCTGCGCCTCAGCGGAGGCCAGATGGAGGCAACCGCGCTGGCCTCCCTCTGCGGACTCAGCCGGCCCACCGTCGTCACCTATTTGGAGGTGCTCGAACTAACCCATGTCGCCACGCTCGTCCGGCCGTTTTCTGGCGGCGGCCATCGTGAACTCGTGCGCCAACCCAAGATCTATGGCTTCGATTCAGGGTTCGTGGCCTACACCCGCGGCTGGAGCGATCTTCGGCCAGAAGACTGCGGCCTGCTCTGGGAACATATGGTCCTGGAACAGCTGATCTCGGATCCAAGCGAACCTGAGGTGCTCTACTGGCGAGACAAGGACCGGCACGAGATCGACTTCATCATTCCCGGCGCCCGGGGCTCTGCCATGGCGATCGAGTGCAAATGGAACGCGTCCGGATTCGATCCGAAGAATCTCAAGAAATTCCGTGAACTCCATCCGACTGGAGACAATCTGGTCGTCGCAGCCAACATTTCGGAATCCTATACCCGACAAGTGGCCGGCCTCACCGTCACCTTCACCGGAATCGACGGGCTAAAATTCTGATCCCCGCTGCGGTGTTCCTTCAGAACGCATCGGCTTGGTGTGTCGCGTACCCAGGGTTTCACCCTGGGCTGGTGTGCCGTGCCCCGTTGGGGAACTCCAGAAACCCGCCCAGCCACACCCCATTGCTACACTCCCCGCGTGACATAACCCTAGCCGCAGCGGGATAGAAGCTGGTCAAGGGAGATGGAGCGGTTCAATCTGTCCATCAATGCTCCCCCATACTCCGTCGAGAGCCAATGCTTGGCGGCATACCACCGGCCGGTGGGCCGCTTGGATTTGCCTCGCGGTTGCCCTCTGCCACTGCGGCAACCAGGCCGGCCCGATCACCCTAGACACCCGCTGGCGCACGGGCTCCACGAACCTCGCCGAGGCCACCCCTCACGAGGGCACCGTGACCTGGGAGGCCTCACGCACGGCCGTGGTGGTCTGCGACATGTGGGATCAGCACCATTGCCCCGATGCCACCGAGCGCGTGGGCGAGATGGCCCCGGCCATGAACGAGGTGCTCCTGGCGGCCCGGGCGCGGGGCATGCTGATCCTCCATTGCCCCAGCGACACGCTGAAGTTCTATCAGGATCACCCGGGCCGGAAACTGGCCCAGTCGGCACCGCCGGTGAAGACCGACATCCCCCTGCAGGGCTGGTGCTCGCGGATGATCGACCGCGAGGCCCCGCTGCCCATCGACGACTCTGACGGCGGCTGCGACGGGTGCCCGGAATGTCCCGGCTACGGGGCCTGGACCCGCCAGCACCCGGCGCTCGAGATCCGGGAGGGCGACGCCATCACCGATTCGGCCGAGGCGCTGTACCTCATGCGACAGCGCGGCATCACCAACGTCATCGTCATGGGCGTGCACATCAACATGTGCGTCCTGGGCCGCCCCTTCGCCATCCGCCAGATGGTCCAGCAGGGGCAGAACGTGGTGCTCATGCGCGACATGACCGACTCGATGTACAACCACCGCAAGGCGCCCTACGTGTCCCATTTCCGGGGCACCGAACTGGTCGTCGAGCACATCGAGCGCTTCTGGTGCCCCAGCATCACCCGCACGGCGTTCACCGGGAAGCCGCCCTTCCGCTTTGCCGGCGACGTGACCAGGAAGATCGCCCTGGTGATCGGCGAGAACGAGTACCAGACCTGGGAGACGCTGCCCGACTTCGCCCGCGAGCACCTGACCCCGCGCGGGTACACGATCACGCCGGTGATGGCCTCGCCCCGGGAGGGCGACCCCGAATTTCAGAACATCGAGGCGCTGCGCGATGCCGACCTGGTGGTGGTGAGCACCCGTCGGCGGACGCCGCCGCAGCGCCTCATCGACCTGTTGAAGGCGCATGTGGCCGCCGGCAAACCCGTGGTGGCCCTCCGCACGGCCAGCCACGGCTTCGACGCCACGCCCAAGGCCCCGGGCTACTTGGCCTGGCCGACCTTCGACAGCGACGTGCTGGGCCTGAAGTACGGCGGGCATTACAACAACAAGCCCCCGCAGGGGCCGCGCACCATCCTGGAGGGCGTGGCCGGCCAGGCCGCGCACCCGGTGATGACGGGCGTGACCGGCGCGCGGCAAATCACCACCTCGCACCTCTACAAGCAGTCGCGGCCGACCGATTCGGTGACGGTCCTGATGCAGGGCCGGGTCGAGGGGCAGACGACCATCGAGCCGGTGGCCTGGGTGAACACCGCCCAGGGTCGGAGGGTCTTCGCCACCTCGCTGGGCAACCCGGATGACTTCGCCACGGCCTCGTTCCGGCGCCTGCTGCTCAACGGCATCCTGTGGGGCTTGCGCGAACCGCTGCCGCCGGCCGACGCGCCGATGGCGGGACGGCCCATCGTGCCGGCCCCGAAGGAGGCCGCCATCGAGGCTCGACCCGCCGACGGCACGACCACGACCACGACCACGATCGCTGCCCGACCGGAGGCCACGGCCCAACTCCCCGCTCCGGTGACACCGCCCCCGGACCTCCCGCAGGAGGCCCCGGCCGCGGCATTGAGCCCCGGGGAATCCCTGGCCCGGTTCCGGGTGGCCGAAGACCTCGAGTGGGAGCCGTTGCTGGCCGAGCCACGGATCGCCCAGCCGGTGTTCCTGAACTTCGACGAACGCGGCCGGATGTGGGTGGTGGAGTACCGCCAGTACCCGTCGCCGGCGGGCCTCACGCGCATCAGCCGCGACAGCGTGTGGCGCTCGGTGTACGACAAGGTGCCGCCGCCGCCGCCCCGGCATTTCCCGGGCAAGGACCGCATCAGCATCCACGAGGACACCGACGGCGACGGACGGCCCGATCGGCATTCGGTGTTCGTCGACGGGTTGAACATCGTGACCGCCGTGGAGCACGGGCGTGGCGGGGTGTGGGTGCTGAACCCGCCCTACCTGCTCTTCTACCCCGATGCCAACCACGACGACGTGCCCGATGGCGACCCGGAGGTGCGGCTCTCGGGCTTCGGCCTCGAGGACACCCACAGCGTGGCCAACTCGCTGCGCTGGGGCCCCGACGGTTGGCTTTATGGCGCCCAGGGCAGCACGGTGACGGGCAACGTGTGGGTGCATGGGGCCGACGGGAAGCCGTTGAACGCCAAGGCCCTCTATTCGCAGGGACAGAACCTCTGGCGCTACCATCCCGAGCGCCGGATCTACGAGGTGTTCTCGGAGGGCGGCGGCAACGCCTTCGGCTGCGAGATCGACAGCCGCGGGCGGATGTTCTCCGGACACAACGGCGGCGACACCCGGGGCTTCCACTACCAGCAGGGGGCCTACCTGCAGAAGGGCTTCGAGAAGCACGGGCCGCTGTCGAACCCCTACGCCTTCGGGTACTTCCCGGCGATGGCCCACGACCGCATCCCGCGCTTCACGCACAATTTCGTGATCTACGACCACGGCGCGCTGCCCGACCGCTATGCGGGTCGTCTCTTCGGCGTGGAGCCGCTGCAGGGTCGCATCGTGATGAGCGCCATCACGCCCGAGGGATCGACCTTCCGCACCCGCGACCTGGGTCACCCGGTGACCAGCGACGACCGGTGGTTCCGGCCGGTGGACATCAAGGTCGGGCCCGACGGGGCGCTGTACGTCTGCGACTGGTACGACCAGCAGGTGAACCATTTCCGCAACCACGAGGGTCGGATGGATGCGGAGAATGGCCGGGTCTACCGGCTGAAGGCCCGCGGGGCCCGGCCGGTCCGGACGCCCGAACTGGGCAAGGCCACCTCGGCCCAGTTGGTGCAGGCCCTGGAGGCCACCAACCGCTGGACCCGGCAGACGGCGCTTCGGGTGCTGGCGGACCGGAGGGAGGCGTCGCTGGTGGCCCCGCTGACCGAGGCGTTGTTCCGCAGCCGGGGACAGACCGCGCTCGAGACGCTCTGGGCCCTGAACCTCAGCGGCGGATGGACCGAGGCGTTGGCCCTGCGAGCGCTCATGCACCCGGAGGCCGCGGTGCGCGAGTGGGCCGTGCGGTTGTCCGGCGACGGCCGAGCGGTGTCCGGCGAGATCGCCCGGGCCCTGGCCGGGATGGCCGCCGGTGAGCCCGACCTGGCGGTACGCAACCAACTGGCCTGCACCGCCCGCCGCCTGCCGGCCTCGCAAGGCCTGGGCATCGTGGCGGCGCTGGCCGCACGGGCCGAGGACACCAACGACCCGCGGCAGCCGCTGCTCCTGTGGTGGGCCATGGAGGCCTGGGCCGAGGGCGAGGCCGAGGCCGTGCTGGGGCTGTGGGCGGACGCCTCGTTCTGGGCGCACCCGTTGGTCGAGGGGCATCTGGTCGAGCGCATGGCCCGCCGCTGGGCCCAGCCCGGCACCCAGCGCGACCTGCTGCGCTGCGCCCGTCTGTTCGAACTCTCGCCCACCCCGGCCCACAGCCGTCGCCTCGCCGCCGGCCTGGAGCAGGCCTCGAAGGGACGTGCGCTGTCGGGACTGCCCGAGGCGCTGCGGCGGGCCATGACCCGGCACGGCGTCGGCTCCGCGGGCTTCGCGCTGCGGCAGGGCGATCCGGCCGCGGTCGCCGAGGCGCTGCGGACCGTGGCCGACGAGACGGCCACCCGGGCCGAACGGCTGGAGTACCTCGGCGTGCTGGCCGAGGTGCGGGTGCCGGGGGCGGTGCCGGCCCTGTCGCGGGCCTGCCGTGGCACCGTGAAGGACGACGCGCTGCGACAGGCCACGCTGACCGCGCTGGCCGGCTTCGACGATCCGGCGATCGCCCAGGTCGTGCTCAGCGTGTATCCGGCCCTCGGGCCGTTGTCGCTGCCCACGGCGCAAGCGCTCCTGGCCAGCCGGCCGGCGTGGTCGAAGGCCTACGTCCAGGCCATCGCCCGCAAGCCCTCGGGCTGGGCGGCCCCGGCGATCCAGCCCGGGAGCGTCCCGCCGAGCATCGTCCGGCGGATCAAACAACACCGGGACGCCGACCTGCAGGCCCTGGCCGAGTCGGTGTGGCCGAACACGGGCAAGGCCACGGGCGCCGAGATCGATCGCCAGATCCGCGAGCGGGCCGCATGGATCCGTGCCGAGCCCGGCGACCCGTACGCGGGCCGGACCCTCTTCACCGCATCCTGCGCGGGCTGCCACCGGCTCTTCGCGCAGGGGGCCGAAGTCGGACCCGACCTCACGGTCCACGACCGCACCGACATCGAGTCGCTCCTGCTGGCCATCCTCAACCCGAGCGCCGAGATCCGCGAGGGCTACGAGAACCACACGGTCGAGACCCGCGACGGGCGTTCGCTCCCGGGCTTCCTGGTGGAGCAGAACCCCCAGTCGATCGTGCTGCGCGGGCTCGACAACCAGAACGTGGTGCTGGCGCGGTCCGAGGTCGCCGAACTGGTCCCGGCCGGATTGTCGCTCATGCCCGAGGGGCTGATCGACGGGTGGTCACCACAGCAGGTCCGCGATCTCTTCGCCTACCTCCGCAGCACCCAGCCGCTGGTGGGCGAGCCGCCCAAGCCCCGGAAGGCCTCCCCCTGAAGCCCAGGGTGTTCCCACCGACCGTCACGGCCCCGATCTCGAACCCCACACCCGAACCCCTCGAACCCACCCCGTGAACCCCACAACCCGCCGCCTCCGGCCAGCCCGTGCCGGCTTCACCCTCATCGAGCTGCTGGTGGTCATCGCCATCATCGCCATCCTCGCCGGCATGCTCCTGCCGGCCCTGTCGAAGGCCAAGGCCAAGGCCCAGGGCAGCTACTGCCTCAACAACCTGCGCCAGATCGGCTTCGGCGTGGCGATGTACTCGGGCGACAACGGCGAACGGTTCCCGCGCTGCAAGAACTGGGGCAAGGTGTGGGGCGACTCCTTCATGGTGGGCACCAAGTACCACTACGAGCTGCTCGAGCCCTACGTCGGCAAGAACACGGGCACCAACCGCCTCGCCCCGACGGTGCAGAGCCGCAACACGCCACCCCCGCCGCACACCTACGCCTGCCCGGTGGGACTGCGCGGCAAGGATCCGCAGCTCAGCGGTGACAACTACCGCAACTGGCTGCGCGACAACGACTGGATCACCTATCCCTGGAACCACATCTTCCTCAAGAAGGACCAGGCGAGCTACGACGTGGACCGTCCGGTCAGCGGGCGCATGACCTCGTCGGTGGCCAACTCGTCATCGGCGGTGCTGCTCTGGGAAATGCCCTACTGGACGCCGGCTTTCGCGCCGCACAACGGGTCGATCCAGATGGTCTTCGCCGACTCCCATGCGGCCCCGGAGAGGCGCCACCCAAAGGAGCAGGATTGGTGGGCCTTCCACAGCCGCCGTGGTTGGGACGACAACGACCCGACCGGCATCGCCTTCAAGAACCAGTGAGCCCGTGGGTTGCGGCTCGTCCCACCGGATGGGATCCGGCCGGCCGGATCGGCTGGGGCACGAATCGGGGCACGAATCGGGGTCAGGACAGGGGTCAGGACAGGGACCATGCCCCAAGGGGCCCTTCGTTCAGCGCGGGGGCGGGCCCCCGGGACCCCCTCGGCCTCCGGGGCCTCCGGGGCCGCCAGGGCCGCCAGGGCCGCCGAAACCGGGCGGCGGCGGGAACACCGCCGAGAGGCCCTCGACGATTTGCTCCTCGGTCACCGAGCCCTTTCGGGCCTTGTCCCACTGGCTCCACCAGCGGCCGGCCAGGGCCTTCCACTCCGGGGCGCTGATCCGGCCGTCCTGGTTGGTGTCCGAGGCCTCGGTCATCGGCTGGGCGATGAACATGCCGGGGCCAAATCCGCCGGGGCCGCTAGCACGCCCAGAACCCCCAGGACCCGGATTGGGTCCACGACCACCTGGGCCGCCTGGACCACCCAAGCCGCCGGGACCTCCACCCCCGCCGGGACCGCTGGGACCGCCGAAGCCTCCGATCTCCAGCCCCGGCGAGGTACCGGCCAACTGGGCCGCCACCGACTGGTACCGCGCCGGGACGAAGCCCTTGATCGGCTTGGGCGGCGCTCTGAAGGGGTTCATGCCTGGTCCTCCGCGGCCGGGACCGCCAGGGCCACCACCGGGTCGGCCGGGACCCCCGCCGAAGGGGTTGTTCTCCACCGGCTTGCCGGCAACGACCTGATCGAAGCGCTCCAACTTGTCGGGCGACTCGTCGGCGACGCTCGAGCGCACCAGCGCGGCCACCTCATCGACCTGCCGGGCGATGCGATCGGGCTGGAAGATCGTCCCCTGAAACTCCTTCAGACGCGCCAGATAGGCCTCCTTGAAGGCGGGCACGGCGAAGACCCGCTCGAAGAACCGGTTCTGGCCCGACCACGGCTTCTGGAGGCTGAGCTGCTCGCGCTGCTCCTGGCTGCCCTGCATGGGGAAGTTGCCGAAGGAATGGTCGAGGTCCCACGGTACAAACTGGAACCGGTCGGTCTTCGGGTGCAGGTACATCACATAATTCTGGCCGAGGGTGAGGATCGAATCGAGGGTGCTCAGCCACACGGTGACCGCCATGAAGCGGCCGAAGGCGTCGACGTCGAGGAACTCCGGGGCGCGCCGGGCGAACTCGTCATCGCCGGCGCGGGTCACCAGCCGGGCGAAATCGATGACGCGCTGCCTCTGTTTCGGCGTCAGGTCCGTCTTGGCGTCGTAGATCTGCTGGTAGGCCTTCCAGTCGTCCCCCAGGTCCTGGAACAGGGTCGGGGTGACGGGCTTGAAGATCGCGCCCTTCTTGGTTCCGAACCGCGCCTCGGCCCAGCGGTTGTCAGGATTCTCGACGATGGAATAGAGCCCCAGATAGTCGTTGGTGCGCACGCCCGGGGCAGTGACCCGAACTCGAGCATAGCTGGTGCGGGGCGCGGGCACGCCGGCATCACGGTAGAGCCGGTAGGACAGCGGCTCGTTCATCCACGAGGCGTCGGTGACGTTGTTGTGGAGGTTGAGCTTGGCGACACCGGCCACCTGCTGACCTCGGACAAACTCGTTCAGGTCGATCTTGAGGGACTTCTTGTCGCTCATGCGTGATCCCATGTAGGTGCCGTTGCCCTTGTACCGGACGGCCACGTTGGTCAACGGGTGCCCGTCGATCCGGAGGTCGGCGTGGACATACTCGAAGACGATACCAGCCGCGCCACTCAGGCCGTTGCGGGCGCCCTCCTTGGCCAGGAGGTTCGGACCAAATCTCCCGCCGCCAGGACCGCCAGGCCGCCCGCCGCGGCCACTGGGGCCGGCCGGGTTCATGGCCAAGGCGCCATTGAGCCCCTCGCGGAGCGCATCGGTGTCGAGGTGACCCTTCTTGTCCTTGTCCCATTCGGTGAACCAGCGGCTGAAGGCGCCCTCGAACTCGTCGCGGGTCACCGAGGCGTCCTGGTTGGCGTCGAGGGCCCGCAGCCAGACCGGTGCCATGAAGCGGTTGGGATTGAAGCCGCCCCGCCCGCCGAAGGGGCCGTCGCCGCCGCCCTTGGGCTTGAGCGCCTGCCACTGGCCGACCGGGAACTCCAGGCGGACATCCCAGACCTTGCCGAGGGAGAACAGCTCGTCGGGGGTCCGGGGCGGGGCCGCGATCGAGGTGGGAGCCATCGCCGAGACCAGGCCGGCGACGACGGCGACAAAGGGGGTCAACTGGAGCTTCATGGACAATGGGAAAGACCTCTGTGTGACATCCCGGTTACGGAAGGCGAGGCCTTGCCCACCGCCGCGGTCGGTCAACCCCCCCGTGAAACGCCGAGGCCCGGCGAGACCGACACGGCACACCCGTGCCCCCAGGTCCGCCTCGGTGCCGGAGGTATGCCCATCGTGAGGATGTTGCCGTTCATCAGGGCAAGCACTGGGAAGCATTCGGACCAAAGGGGGTTGGAAGTCTTCAGGGATTGTGGCATGATAACTATGGGTTATCGGTCCAGAGGTACCATGGATGGACCGGTGGACCTACCGTGAACCGTCCGAGCCCCGAGCCATGTCCGAAAATGCCTTCGCCAGAGCCCTGAAGCACACCCGCACCTCCCTCATCCAGTGGGTGGATTCGGATCACATCCCCGGGGGAGCCATCGCCCTGAAGGACCGACCCGAACGCGTCGAGTGGGTCCGCACCCTGCCTTTCCTGTTCCTGCACCTCGGCTGCCTCGGGGTGATCTGGACGAGTTGGAGCTGGACGGCCGTCGGAACGGCCATCGCCCTCTACTTCATCCGGATGTTCTCGGTCACGGGCTTCTTCCACCGGTACTTCTCGCACCGGACCTTTAGCACCTCGCGCTTCATGCAGTGGGTCTTCGCCGTCTGGTGCGGCACCTGCGTCCAGCGGGGAGCGCTCTGGTGGGCCGCATCCCACCGGCATCACCACCAGCATTCGGATGACCCGGGGGACAAGCACTCGGTGCGCCAGCAGGGCTTCCTCTGGGCCCACATCGGGTGGATCACCTGCTCCAAGAACTTCCCGACCGACTACGGGCGCATCAAGGACCTGAGCAGGTTCCCCGAGCTGGTCTTCCTCAACCGCTTCGACCTGCTGGTGCCGGTGCTCTTCGCCGTGTCGCTGACCGGCCTCGGGGCGCTGCTGCACCGTTTCGCCCCGGAGCTGGGGGTGACCGGCGGCCAGATGCTCGTGTGGGGATTCTTCATCAGCACCACGGCCCTCTTCCACGGCACGGCCTGCATCAACTCGCTGGCCCATGTGTTCGGGTCCCGCCGCTACGAGACGGGCGACGACAGCAAGAACAGCCTGATCCTCTCGCTCATCACCCTGGGCGAGGGCTGGCACAACAACCACCACATGCACATGGGCTGCGTGCGGCAGGG
>VHCX01000077.1 GCA_016871615.1 Verrucomicrobiota bacterium | reverse complement strand
CTTCGTCGAGTTGCCCAATGGATTCTACAAGGTGGACGTGCGGCCCTTGGTGAAGGACATCCCAGCCGTGGACTTCCAGGAGGACTGGATCTACTGCAACAACCCGGTCACCAACCTCTTCGCCTTCCGCCGCAAGAACGAGGTGCCGAAGTTCGATGCCATCGCCAACGCGACCATCGACGAGGCCAAGCCCTTCCTCCTGGCCCTCAAGGCGACCGATCCCGAGGGCGCGCCGTTGACCTACGCGCTGGTCGCCGGCCCGGCGGGCATGACGGTGACGCCGGCCGGTGTGCTGGCCTGGACGCCGGGCGAGGACCAGGGACCGGGCACCAACGGGGTGGCCGTGTCGGTGTCCGACGGCGGCGACTCGGTGACCAACCGCTTCACGGTGGTGGTCCGCGAGGTGAACCTGCCGCCGGTGGCCGGCGCGGTGCCGCGCCAGAGTGTGGATGAGGGCAGGCCCCTGGCCCTGACCCTGACGGCAACCGATGCCGACCTGCCCCGGCAGGCCCTGGTCTTCCAGCGGGTGAGCGGCCCCGCCGGCCTCACCCTCAGCCCCGCCGGCCAGATCGCCTGGACACCCGGCGAGGAGTTCGGCGGCGCCGTCGAGACCGTCCGGTTCACGGTGGGCGACGGGGTCGTGGCCGTCCCCGGCGAGTTCGTGGTGGCGGTCAATGAAGTCAACGAGGTGCCGGTGATCCAGAACGTGGGCTTCCAGAACACGACGATCGACGCCCTCAAGCGTTTCTCGGTCCAGCTCGTCGCCCGCGATGCCGACCTGCCGGCCCAGAAGATGGTCTTCAGCCTCCTGTCCGGCCCGAAGGGCATGGCGGTCTCCGATGCCGGCCTGC
The DNA here is from genome assembly GCA_016871615.1 of Verrucomicrobiota bacterium. Classification (GTDB taxonomy): domain Bacteria; phylum Verrucomicrobiota; class Verrucomicrobiia; order Limisphaerales; family UBA9464; genus SXXZ01. The sequence goes on along the minus strand of VHCX01000077.1, from coordinate 15,436 downwards.
TGGAGTGGACGCCCTCGGTCGAACAGGGAAGCACCACCAACAAGGTCGAGGTGGTCGTCACCGACGGTGTCGCCAAGGCCGGAACGGCCTTCGTGGTCGTGGTGCGGCCGTCGAACACCGCGCCGCGCATCTCCGACGTCACCCTGCGGCGCGTTTCTGAGACCCGTTCCCTCGGCTTCAACCTGACGGCCACCGACGCCGATGTGCCGGCCCAGGCGCTGACCTTCTCGCTCGTGTCTGGACCGGTGGGGCTCACGGTGAGCCGGTCGGGCCAGGTCGCCTTCACGCCCACCGAGGTGCAGGGCCCGGGCACCAACCGCGTGGTGGTGAGGGTGACCGACGACGGCACGCCGCCGCTCAGCTCCACCAACGAATTCACGGTGGTGGTGCTCGAGCTGAACCAGGCGCCGGTGCTGGCCGCCGTGCCCGACCAGACGGTCGACGCGCTCAAGCCGATGACCCTGCGCCTCTCGGCCCGGGATGACGATCTGCCCGCCCAGCGCCTGGTCTTCGCCCTCGTGAGCGGACCCCGTGGCCTCGTGGTCAACCCCGCCGACGGCGTGGTCACCTGGACCCCGGCGGTCGATCAGGCGTCCACCCGCCATCCGGTGATGGTGTCCGTGAGCGACGGCGTCAAGGTGGTGACCGGGTCGTTCCAAGTGGAGGTGCGTTCCGCCAACTCGGCGCCGACCTTCATCAGCCTGAACAACCGCCTCATCCGCGAGCTGGCCGCCACCAGCTTCCGCCTCGCCGCACGCGATGCCGACCTGCCGGTCCAGAAGCTGACCTTCGGCCTGGTCGACGGTCCCAAGGGCCTCACGGTGGCCGACGACGGCCTCGTGAGCTGGACCCCGACCGAGGAGCAGGGACCCAGCACCAACCGGGTGGTGGTCCGGGTGACCGACAACGGCACCCCGGCGTTGGGTTCCACCAACGCCTTCACGTTGATCGTATCGGAGGCCAACACGGCACCGATCTTCATCAACGCCCTGAGCCGCTCGATCTTCGAGAACGCGAAGCTGACGGTGCAGCTCACTCCGCGCGATGCCGACCTGCCCGCCCAGAAGCTGACCTGCACCCTGGTCAGCGGCCCGGTCGGCCTGACGGTCAGTGCGTCGGGTGTCCTGGAGTGGACGCCCACCGAGGAGCAGGGGCCCAGCACCAACCGGGTGGTGGTCCGGGTGACCGACGACGCCTCGAGCCCGTTGAGCTCCATCGTGAACTTCACGCTGTTCGTGCGCGAGGCCAATGCCGCGCCGGTCTTCCCGTCGACCAACTACACCGTGGCCGCGCAGAGCCGCCTGGCCGTGGCGCTGGTCGCCACCGATGCCGACCTGCCGGCGCAGGTCCTGAGCTACAGCCTCGTCCGCGGCCCGGCGGGCCTGACGGTGTCCACGAACGGCCTGCTCGTGTGGACGCCGCCCACGAGCGCCGCCAACACCACCAACGTTGTCAGCGTCGCGGTGCGCGACGGCGTCACCAGCGTGACCACGACCGTGCGGATCCTCGTCCGGCCGGTGGGTTCGGGCGCGGGTTCGGAGGCCAAGGTCGCCCAGCGCGCCCGGTTGTCGCTGCAGGTGCAGCCCGACCAGTCGCTGGTGCTCCGGGCCGTCGGCCCGGTGGGTGCACGCTACCAGATCGAGTCCACCTCGCTGCTCGGGGTCGAGTGGCAGGCGGTCGAGTCGCTGGGCGTGATCGAGACCCAGGGTGACGAGGAGCCGGTGGACGTGCCGCTCCCGGCCGACGAGGCCGGCGGGTTCCGCCAGTTCCGCCTGCGGAAACTCTGAACCTCGGCTCCCGGGCCGCGGGGTCCTACCGGATTCGAACCGCCGGATGCCGACGAGGCGTCCGGCGGTTGTGTCTTGGTGGGACCCGGTCGACGGGTCGGGTGAGAAGGCCCTTGGACGAAGCCGTCCCGAGGGGAGGCCTCTCAGAGGCGCGCACGGGCCGCCCGGACGGCGGCGATCGCCTCCCCGGCGGTCGGGGCCGTGGTCGTCAGGTGACCCATCTTGCGGCCGGGCCGGGGGGCGGCCTTGCCGTAGAGGTGCAGCTTGACGTCCGGGTCGGCCAACGCCCGGTCCCATCGCGGGCCTCCGTCCTTCCAGACATCGCCGAGCAGGTTGGCCATGGCGGCGGGCCGCCTCAGATCGGTGGATCCCAGGGGCAGGCCGCAGACCGCCCGCACCTGCTGCTCGAACTGGCAGGTGACGCAGGCGTCGAGGGTGAGATGGCCGGAGTTGTGGGTCCTGGGCGCGAGTTCATTGACCACCAGGCGGCCGTCCCGGGTCACGAACAGCTCCACCGTCAGCAGGCCCACCACCCCGAGCGCCTCGAGGATTCCGCGGCTCAAGGCACGGGCGCCCGCCTCGAGGTCGGGCGGGATCCGGGCCGGGCACACGGTCACGTCCAGGATGTGATGGGCGTGGGCGTTCTCGAAGACCGGGAAGGCGGCGAAGGCTCCGTCGAGGGTGCGGGCCCCGACCACGCTGACCTCCAGCGCGAAGTCGACCAAGGCCTCGTAGATGCCCTCCTCACCCTCGAGGCCGTCGAAGGCTGCCGGCACCTCGGCGGCGTCCCGGAGCGTCCGCTGCCCCTTGCCATCGTAGCCGAAGCTGGCCGTCTTGAGCACTCCGGGCAGTCCGAGTTCCCGGGTGGCCGTCTGCAGGTCGGCCAGGGAGCCGATGGCCCGGAACGGGGTCACCGGGAACCCGTGGTCCCGCAGGAAACCCTTCTCGCGGAGCCGGTGCTGGGTGAGGTGGAGCACCCGGCCCTCCGGCCGCACCGGCACCGATTCGGCGCAGGCCTCGCTGGTCGCGCTGGGGACGTTCTCGAACTCGAAGGTCACCACGTCGACGGTCCTGGCAAACCCGCGGACCGCATCGAGGTCCTCGTAGGGGGCGTGGAAGATCCGGTCGGCCACCGGGGCCGCGGGCGTGTCGCCCTCCGGGCAGTAGACGTGGATACGGTAGCCCAACCGGCGGGCGGCCATGGCGAACATCCGCCCCAACTGGCCGCCCCCAAGGACCCCGAGCGTGGCCCCGGGGGAAATGATGCGCTGCACGGATGTCATCGGAAACCTCCGGTGTAGGCCCTTTCCGCCCCCATGGGAAGCCTGTCTCTTCAACCAGGCCAGTCCCCCTGGTTCGAAGTGTGTCAGGTTGGCGCACGGTCGAGATTTTGGGGCTTTCCGGAGGGGGGCGGGACTGGTTGGATGGCGGGGATGTCGAAAACGGCGCTTTTGTTCGCGGGGCAGGGGGCGCAGTCGGTGGGCATGGGCAAGGATCTGGCGGAGGCGTTCCCGACGGCCCGGGCGCTGTTCGATCAGGCGAGGGCGGTGTTGGGCTACGATCTTGCGGCGATCTGCTTCGAGGGGCCCGAGGCCGCGCTCACCCAGACCGAGAATGCCCAGCCGGGGATCTTCCTGGTCAGCTGGGTGGCCATGCGCCTGCTGCAGGAACGGGTGCCATCCCTGCAGGCCGACGCGACGGCCGGACTGTCGCTGGGCGAATTCACCGCGCTGGCCGCCGCCGGGGCCATGTCGTTCGAGGAGGGGTTGACGGTCACCCGGCTTCGCGGGCGCTTCATGCAGGAAGCCTGCGAGGCGACCCAGGGCGGCATGGCGGCGGTGATCGGCCTCGACGAGGGACCGTGCAGGGAGGTCTGCGAGGCCACCGGGGTGACGCTGGCCAACCTCAACTGCCCGGGCCAGATCGTGATCTCGGGGGCCTCCGCGCGCATCCCGGCCGCGGTCGAGGCGGCCAAGGCGCGCGGAGCCAAGAAGGCGATCCCCCTGGCCGTGGCCGGCGCCTACCACTCGCCGCTGATGGCCTCGGCCCAGCCCCGTCTGGCCGGGGCCCTGGCCGGGATCCGCTTCCAGGATGCCAAGGTTCCGGTGATCTCCAATGTCACGGCCCTGCCGCACGGCGCGGCCGCGTCGATCCCGCAGGTGCTGGTCGACCAGGTGACCTCGTCGGTGCGATGGGAGGCCGGCATGCGCCACCTGCTGGCCCAGGGCTTCACCCGGTTCATCGAGCTGGGGCCGGGAACGGCGCTGACGGGGTTCCTGCGGCGCATCGACAAGTCCGCCCAGGCCCTCAACGTCTGCGACGTGGCCAGCCTGGAGGAGACCGTCCGGGCGCTGGGCCCCACGGGCTGAGGCATGGTCCGGATCCCCCCACGACCCCTGCCCGATGCCCCCTCGGCCCCGGGCATCCCCGCCCGGTTGCGGTTGGCGGATTGGAGGCGAGCCTCCGGAACATGAGTGCCGAGCCCGCTTCCGTCCCCGACCCCGGGAGGTCGACGTCTGCCCGGTCCGACGCGGCCGAGGCGGAGTCCCTCGACCCGGCCCGCCCGCCCGAGCACCAGTTGCCCCCGGATTTCGTCTTCCTGATCTGCGCTGCGCTGGCCGGTGGATTGCCGGCGGGGATCTTCACCACGCTCATCTCCGAGCCGGGGCGCTCGGGCTCTCCCATCTATGGGCTGCTGCTGCCGTGGGGCATCCTGCCGTTTTTCCTGGTGCTGGTGGCCGGTTGGCGGGGACGCCACGCCGCGGGTGTACGCCGCCTGGCCTGGTTCACCTCGGCGGCGGCGCTCCTGGGGCTGCTGGCCCATGGATACGCCTTCCTCTTCCTGCCCGGGTTCCATGACGCCCGGAAGTGGTTCCTCTTCGTGCCGTTGTGGCAGTGGGGACTCATCGCGCGTCCCGCGCTCCGGTGCGCATTTCCACCGGTGCCGACGCCCTGAGAGTCAGCTGGCTCTGAGCCTGCCTGGAACCTCGGGAGCGCTCAGCGCTCGGCGAAGAGGTTGGGCGCGGCCGCCACCGCCACCTCGCGGCTCCGGCGGTGGATCTCTGCGCCCAGGCTGCAGCCCAGCGCCCAGTCGGCCAGTTCGCGCGCCTCGGAAATCCTCAATCGCCGGAGCAGGAACTTCACGGCGGGGATCCTCGCCGGCGTGACGCTCAGCTCGTCCACGCCCAGGCCCAACAGCAGCGGCACCAGCGCCGGCTCCCCGGCCATCTCGCCGCACACCCCCACGGGCCGGCCATGCCGGCGGCCGGCCTGCACCGTGGCATGGATGAGGCGAACCACGGCCGGGTGGGTCGGCTGGTAGAGGCGGGCGACCCGTTCGTTCAGGCGGTCCACGGCCAGCGTGTACCCGGTGAGGTCGTTGGTGCCGATGCTGAAGAAGTCCGATTCCCGGGCGAGGTCCTCGGCGATCAATGCCGCCGAGGGGATCTCGATCATCACTCCCACGGGCACCGATGCCCCGAAGGGCACCCCCTCGGCCTCCAGTTCCTTCCGGCAGGACTCGAGGATCGCGCGGGCCGCCCGCAGTTCCTCCAGTCCCGATACCATCGGCAGGAGGATCCGCACCTGGCCGTGGCATCCGGCCCGCAGCATGGCCCGGAACTGGCGGCGCAGCAGGTCGGGGCAGTCAAGGCTGATGCGGATGGCCCGCCACCCCAGGAACGGGTTGGGCTCGCCCGGGCGGTTCAGGTCGCCGGGCATCTTGTCGCCGCCGAGGTCCAGCGTGCGGAGGATGGCCTCCTGCCCGGGCCGCGTCTGCGAGGCGACCGTGCGGTACGCCTTGAACTGCTCCTCCTCGCCCGGAGGCGTGGCGCGGTTCAGGAAGAGGAACTCGGTGCGGAAGAGCCCGATGCCATGCGCGCCGCTGGCCTGCACGGCGGCCATGTCCTCCGGCCCCTCGATGTTGGCCGCCAGCGTGACGTGGTAGCCGTCGAGGGTGACCGCCGGCTGCTCCCGCAGCAGGGCCAGCTTCTCCTCGAACAGCGCCCGGCGCTGCTTGAGCTGGCCGTACTCGAAGAGGGTCTGGTCCGTCGGGTTGATGGTCAGCAGGCCGCCATGCCCGTCGAGCAGGGCGTACTCGTTGTCCTGGATCGACTCCAGCAGCGGTCCCAGGCCCACCACGGCCGGGATGCCCATCTTGCGGGCCATGATCGCCGTGTGGCTGGTCTTGCCGCCGGCCTCGGTGGCGAAGCCCAAGACGTTCCGGCGGTCCAGGAGGGCCGTGATGCTCGGGGCCAGGTCGTGTGCCACGACGATGCAGGGCTCCGGCAGGTGCTGGAGATCCCGTTCCTGCACCGCCCCCGACAGGTGGTCCAGCACCCGCCCGGAGAGGTCGCGCAGGTCGGCCGCCCGCTCGCGCAGGTAGGCGTCGTCCACGGCTTCCAGCACCGAGACGTACTTCTCGAACACGTCGTGGAAGGCGGCCTCCGCGCCGAGCCGTCCGGTGCGGATCTTGCGCAACACCTCGTTGAGCAGGGTCGAGTCCTCGAGCACCAGCAGGTGGGCCTCGAAAAGCCCGGCCTCGGCCGCCCCCATCGCCGCCGACACCTGGTCGCGCACCCTCTGGATGTCCTGCCGGGTGCCCAGGAGGGCCTCGTTCAGCCGTGCGACCTCCGCCTCGACCGCGTCGGCGGCCAGCGGTTCCCGCGAGATCTGTCGACGCGCCTGGCCGATCCGCAGGATGCGGGCATGCGCCACGCCATCCGACACGGCGATGCCGTGGTGGGTGCGGGCTCCGGGTCGGGCGGACGGCTCGGCCATGCGGGACAGCCTATCGGCCCGGAGGCGGGTGCGTGAACCATTTTGTCGGCCCCGGCGGGACTTTTCGCCAGATCGGGCCGCGCCGGACGCCGCCGGGGACCTTCCCCGGCAATCACGCCTTGACCTCCGGACGGGCGACCGCGACAAGGGTTCCATGCACCTCCGCTCCCCCCTTGATCCCCTCCGTGTCGCCTGCGCCGCCGCCGTCACCGCCGGCCTGCTCGCGGGCGGCTGTTCCGGCCTCGTCTCCGGAGGCTCGACGCCCCGGTTGCACACCTTCTCCAAGCAGGTGCTGAGCGACGAGTTCTGGGCCGAGGGGGCGTGCTTCGCCGACATCAACCGCGACGGCGTCAACGACGTGGTCTCCGGTCCGTTCTGGTACGAGGGGCCGACCTTCAAGGTGCGACACGAGTACGCGCCGGCCGACCGAGTCTCCAAGAGCAAGCGCAACGGGGTCGAGGTGACCTTCCGCGGCTACAAGGGCGGACTGGGCAACGAGAACGAGTACAGCGCCAACTTCTTCGCCCACTCCCACGACTTCAACGGCGACGGCTGGGCCGACATCCTCATCCTGGGCTTCCCGGGCGAGAACTCATGGTGGTTCGAGAATCCCGGCAAGGGGGCCACCGGCCACTGGAAGCGCCATGTCGCCCTCGACGTGACCGACAACGAGTCGCCCCGTTGGATCGACCTCACGGGCGACGGCCGGCCGGAGATCGTCTGTTCCAGCAAGGGGCGCTACGGCTACGCCTCGCCCGACCCGAAGAATCCCACGGCCCCCTTCACCTGGCATCCGCTCTCGCCCGACAAGAAGTACCACCGCTTCACCCACGGCCTCGGGGTGGGCGACGTCAACGGCGACGGCCGGATGGACCTGCTCGAGAAGGACGGCTGGTGGGAACAGCCCGCCTCGCTGGCCGGCGATGCGGTGTGGCGGCATCACCCGGTGGCCTTCGGCCTCGGCGGCGCGCAGATGTACGCCTACGACGTCAATGGCGACGGGCTCAACGACGTCATCACGAGCCTCGCGGCCCACGGCTACGGCCTGGCGTGGTATGAGCAGATGCGCACCGGGTCGGACATCGGCTTCAAGGAGCACATCGTCATGAACAAGGAGGTCTCCGAGAATCCCTATGGCGTGAAGTTCAGCCAGCTCCACGGCATCGACCTCGTGGACATCGACGGCGACGGGCTCAAGGACATCGTCACCGGCAAGCGCTTCTGGGCGCATGGTCCCACCGGCGACGCCGAGGCCGGTGCGGCGCCGGTGCTCTATTGGTTCCAGCTCAAACGCGGCGCCGACCGCTCGGTGGACTTCGTGCCGCACCTCATCGACGACGCGTCGGGCGTTGGCACCGAGGTCAAGGCGGTGGACCACAACCGCGACGGTTTGCCTGACATCCTGGTGGGCAACAAGAAGGGGGTGTTCGTGTTCACCCACTCGGCCCGGAAGGTCGACCCGGCCACCTGGGAGGCCGCCCAGCCCAAGAAGCGCTGAACCGGAGGCCGGCCTCCGCCGGCGATCCGGGGTCGTTTCCGGCAGACCCAGCAAGGCCCGATCCTGAGAGCCTGTCTCACAACTCAGAGGGGTCCTGCGGCGATGGAATCCGGTCGCCCGGGAGGAGACCCTGCACGCGCAGCTTCGGCCTCTCCCGGTGACGTGCCCGGGGACCGGGGTCAGGGCTGCACCCGGACGCGGAAATAATACCCCCCCTGGCCCAACAGGGCCGGCAGGGTGTTGGTCAGCATGCCGCCGGTGCCGATCCGGGGATCGCCTGCGGCGCTCCACCGGCGGAGGTCGTCGCTGATCTCCAGCAGGTACTCGAGTCGGGCCCGGCTGGGCCAGGAGACGCGGATCGGCGCGTTGACCCCGCCTGCGGGAAGATCCAGGCGCAGGACGGACTCCGGGTCCCTCGGGTCGGTGCCGGCCAAGAACTCCCGGGCGTTGCTGAAGCCGTCGCCATCCGGATCGGCGTCCATCGACGCCTCCGCCCCGGAGAGCACCCGGCCGAAGAAGGAGCCCTCCCACAGGTCGGAGATGCCGTTGGCGTTGGCATCCGGGAAGGTGTAGGCGCCGCCGATGACCAGCGCGTTCGTGCCCAGCCGGTTGGTGACCGCCGGCGGGGTGAGGTGGTGGTCCACCGGGGACCAGCGCACCACGTAGTCGCCGGGCACCGCGTTGGAGACGTTGAACCACCGGCCGGTGCCCACGACCGGCGTGAAGTTGGTTGGTCCCCGGACGCTGAAGGTGGCCTGCGCGAGGTTGTTGGTGATGACGAAGGACGAGGCAGCGTTCCGGCTGAGGGAGATCTCGAGGTCGTCCACGAACCAGCCGGGCCGGTCGGTGGTCTCGAAGCTCAGCAGCTGGTAGTTGAACCGGAGCCGCACCACGTGGCCGGTGAACCGGCTGATGTCCACGTCCACCTCCTCCCAGTCGGCCGAGACGTCGCCGAACCCGAAGCCCACCAGGTCGCTCCACTGGGCGCCGTTGTTGGTGCTGATGGCCACCTGGCACAGCTCGAAGTCGAGCAGGTCGCTGCGCTCGGTGGTGTCGTACCAGGTGCGGAATCGCAGCCGGGCGGTGTTGCCGCCGCGGAGGTCGACGGCCGGGCTCAAGAGGTCGGCGATGGCCGTGTCGACGGCCTCGCCGTCGAGGTTCGTCGCCCAGCAGTTCGTGCCGCTGTGGGCCGCGATGCCATGCCGGTTGGACGGCTTCCCGAACCGCCAAGTGGTGTTGAGCAGGTTCTGGCCTGTCTCGTCGTCGAAGGCGTCGTCGTCGAAGGTGGCCCATCCGGTGCGGCCCTTCTCGAGGGAGTCGCTCCAGGGCGCATCGAGCGGCCGCAGCGTGCGCAGGCGGAACGACCGGCCCGTCTGCCGGGCCGTCGTGGTGTTGCCCGCCTCGTCCCGGCTCACCGGCAAGAAGTAGTAGTCGCGGTCGGGCTGCAGGCCCGGGATCTGGATCTCGTGTTCGGTGGTGAGGTCGGCCGAGTAGGCGGTGCGCGTGAGCAGCGCGTCGTCACCACCGCTCTCGCCGAAGCGCACCAGCGTGTCGGTGGGCTTGTCGGTCGTCCACTTGATGACGGCCTCGTTGTAGGCCGGATCGGTCGCCACGTCGCGGATCACGGGCGGCACGGTGTCGATCGCCGCCTCGGCCCCGAGGGCGACCCCGGCGGCGTTGACGTAGGCGGCCGAGAGGGTGTCGCCCTGGGCGCACTTCAGGCGGGCGCCGGCGGCGTCGGAGGCGGTGGCGCCCAGGGTCACCCGTCCCCGGAACAGGCCCTTGAGCGGCGTCTCCACCAACGGCAGGTCGAAGCCCTTCGGATCGGAGGTGCTGGTGATCTTGAGGGTGATGCGGCTCTGCCCGGAGCGGGCCGAGTCGTTGACCTCGACCACCGCGGCCGAGGGCAGGGTGTAGGCCCCCTGGTGGAAGCTCACGCTCGAGCCGCCGCGCAGGCCCGGCACCAGGAAGTCCAGGGCCCGGCCGAGCACGGTGGCCTTGTTGTCCGGCGCCTCGGCCCCGGTCGGGATCGCCTCCCACGGGATCGACAGGAAGACCACCCGGCCCTTGCTGTCGTCGCCCGTGCGGGGATACCGCACCCCGATGACCCGGCCCTCGTCCTGGTTCAGGAAGGCCGCCGCGTCGGGCAGGGGCCGCAGCGCATCGGGGAAGGTCGAGTAGTCGAGCAGCGACAGGAAGTCCGGGAACTCCTGGTAGTCGAGGTCGATCGCGAGGCCGGAGCCGATCGGGTCGCCGGCGATGCCCCTGGCCACGGTGGCACCGACATCCTCGGCGAACTCGGCGACATGCAGCACATTGGTGCGGAAGGCCTGCTCGGCCGGGGAAAGGCGGCTGAGCATCTCGGAGGAGGCGGCGAAGAGCGCCCCACCTCCGGAGACGTACGATGACAGCCCCGAGGCGAGGCCGGCCGGCAGCGTGGCCAGGTCCTCGGGCCGCCAGATCACCACGCGGTAGCCCGACAGCAGCGCGGCCGAGGGCACCGTGTTGGTCTCGGCGAAGTTCCAGACCTCGTAGTCGATGCCCAATGCCTCCAGCGGCTGCGTCCAGTGCTCGATGCCCGGGAAGGGCAGGTTCAACTGCTCGAAGGTGGTCTCCGGCGAGTACAGCAGCAGCGCCTTGGCCGGCCGCGTTGCAGTGAAGAAATGGAAGCGACCTCCGTTGTCGTTGGTGCGCGAGTTGCCGGCCTCGTCCGTGGCAACCACGTACCACCGGTACACCTGGTCGGGCACGAGGTCCGGCAGCGCCAGTTCGGGCGAGGTGCGCAGGAAGAGGTTGGTCACCGTGAAGGCCGGGCCGCCGACCGGGTTCACCACCGCCACCGACCGGACCGGCTCGCTGGCCTCGAAGCGCAGGCTGGTGCGGCCGAAGCGCTGCACCGCCCGCACCGCGTCGATGACCGGCGGATCGAGGTCGATCGAGGCGGTCCGCGTGCGGACTCCGGCGGGCGAGGCGTCGGCATAGGACACGGTCATCGTGTCGCCATTGGCCACGGTCAGGCTGCCGGCCCGGGGCGAGATGGCCAGCGCGACCGAGCCGGTGAAGGTGCCGCCGGTGCCGCTGCGCAGCAGGTTCAGGGTCAGCGGGGTGGGCTGGGAACCCGAGGTGACGCTCACCGTCGCGCTCGTCGCGTCGCGCAGGTCGGTGTCCACCAGGCGCAGCCGGGCCGTCGCCGGGGCCGGGTAGGTCGCCCGGTCCCAGGACACCACGCCCTCGCCGGGGAAGGGGATCTGGCCGGAGGTCACGAGCGCGAAGTCCTGCTCGGGGGCGGCGTTGGTCCGGCCGTGTACGTCCTGCACCACCCGGTGGGCCCGGACCCGCAGGATCCACTCGCCGGCGGCGGGGTTGCTCACGAGCACCCCCTCGACGTTGTTGATGCGGTCGCCCTCCGCCGTCCCGGCGGCCGACTCGCCGTCGAGGAAGGCGTTGCCCCGGAAGACCTGGCCGTCGGGCGAGACCACCTCGAGGTCGAGGTCGTTGACGAGCGCCGGGATCGCCGCCGGCAGGCCGGGCACGTCGGTGTAGGCCAGCGTCACCTTCAGCGCGTCGTCCGCGCCGACGATGATCCTCTTCTCCACGACGGCCCCGGTCCTCAGGCCCGCGCCCTGGTCGGTGAAGGCGAAGCGGCGTTCGCCGGCGACGAGGGCGGCCACGTCGCAACGGCCCCAGCCCTCGTCGTTGTTGGGCACCGGCGGGGTGCCGCCGACGACGAGCATCGTGCCCGCGTCGTCGTCGTCGGCATCCACCGGCACCTCGGCCGAGGTCATGTCCACGGCCGAGTTGATCAGCGCGGCCTTCACCAGGGCCGGCGACGGCGTCAGGCCGCCCTGGGTCTCGCGGTACCACTGCACGAAGACCGCGCAGGCGCCGCTGACATGGGGACCCGCCTGCGAGGTGCCGCCCTGGAAGAGGTAGTTCTCGTCGATGCCCAGCCATGCGTTGGCATCGCTGGCCAACTGGCTCTTGAGCGAGGCGATCCAGGTGCCCGGTGCCGTGATGTCGGGCTTGATGCGTCCGTCCTCGGCCGGCCCGCGGCTGGAGAAGTCGGCCATCGTCTCGGCCCCCTCGGCGTAGATCGCGAGGTCGAAGCGGTCGTTCTGGCAGGCCCCGGTGGCGATTACGTTCTTGGCGACGGCCGGCGAGCCGATGGTCTGCTGGCCGGGCCCGGAGTTGCCGGCGCTGAACTCGAGCACGTAGGGCTGCTCGCCTGGGGTCCGCGCATCGGCATCCCGGACCAGCGCGTCGAACTCGGCGGCGCTGAGGTCGTAGCGTCCCTGGGTGTCGTCGCCCCAGGAGTTGGAGCCGACATAAGCCCCGCTGCGCACGGCATCGCGCGTGAGTGCCTCGTAGCTCGGGGGCGCGTAATAGTCGCCGGCCCCGTCGAAGAGGCGTTGGGCCACCAGGTGGGCCCCGGGGGCGACACCCAGGCCCCAGAGATAGCCCTCCTCGTCCTTGGTGCCGATGGCCCCGTTGCCGGCCACGATCCCGGCGCAGTGCGTGCCGTGGCTGTGCTCGTCGGCCGCATCCTCGAGGCCCCCGTAGGCGAAGAACGCATCCACCCGCCCGAGCAGGTCCCGGTGCATGGTGTCTGCCTCCCCGGTGTCGAGGCCGGAGTCGGCCACGGCCACCGTCACGCCCCGCCCGTCGAAGCCCAGGCGCTGCACCTCCGCCGGCTTGCCCGGGCTCCCGTCGTCGCCGAGCACGATCTCGGTGGCGATCTCGTCCACGAGCTTCATCCGTCCGGCGGGCTCGATCCACAGCACCGAGGGCGAGCGCGCCAGCTCCAGCACGCGGCGCGGGGTGGTCCGTCCGCCCAGGAACACGCCAAAACGGGTCTCGGTCCGGTGGATGCGCCCGGAGAACTGCCGCAGGGTCGCGACCAGCACGGCCGGCGGCGTGTGGGGCCGCAACAGCAGCCTCACCTCGAGCGGATCGCCGGATCGTGAACCCATCGCGGCGGCCAGGCGACGGTCCACGCGCCACTCGGGCTGGTACTCCCCGAGCCAGCGCACGTAGGGGAGGGCGCGAACCTCGGCCGCCGGGGAGGCCTCGAGGTGGCAGACGAAGGCGTGGTCCGGGACCGGATGGAGCAGGTCGATGCCCCGCGCCTCGAGGGCCTCGCGCTGGTCGGCCGAGAGATCGCCCTCGAGTTGCAGCAGGTACAGGCCGGAGACCGGATGCCGCGACTTGGCGAGGCCGGCCGCTCGGGCCTTGGCGTCCGGAGCGGGCGGGGTGGTGACGGTGGCGTTGCGGAGGCGGATGAACCGGGCGTCCTGGGCCGTGGCGGAGAGGAGGCAACCCAAGGCGACGACGAGGCCCGAGAGCCATCCGCGAAGGTGCATGAAGGCGAAGCTAGCCGCCCCGGTTGGCCTCCACAAGCGGGCCCGGGGGGAGGATCGGGACGGCATGGAGGGGGCGTCGGGTGCAAGTCGGGCCTGGACGGCTGGTGGGCGTCGGGGCGTCGCCCCCGTGGCGGCATGTCAAATGCTTCAGGATTCTCCGGGCCGCCGACTCCGGCCCGGGACGTGGGGCCCGTGGCCCCGGGCGTCCTGCCGTGAGCCGAACGACCCGACCCCACCCATGAAACCCTTCGTCCGAGGCGACCTCGACGGATTCTTCGCCCTGGGCCTCGACAGCCTGGTGAACCTCCTCCTGATGACCGGCTTCTGCCTCGGGCTGCTGGGATTCTCACCGGACCTCTATTTCGGGCGCATCCTGCCCGCCTCGGCCGTCGGCCTGGTGTTCGGCAACCTCATGTACGCGCGGCAGGCGCTGCGCCTGGCCGAGCGGGAGCGACGCGACGACGTCTGCGCGCTGCCCTACGGGTTCAACCTCGTGACGGTGATCGTCTATTCGCTGTTGGTGATGTACCCGGCGCAGCAGATGGCCCTGGCGCAGGGACTGCCCAAGCCTCGGGCCGACGAGATCGCCTGGCTGGCCGGCATCGCCGCCTGCGTGGGCTCGGGCCTGATCGAGTTCGCCGGGTCGTTCTTCCTGCACCATCTCCGGCGGGTCACCCCGCTGGCCGCGCTCCTGGCCGCGCTGGCGGGCATCGGCGTCTTCTTCATCGCCATGGATTTCCTCTTCCGGGCGTGGGTCTATCCGCTCATCGGCATGGGCACGCTGGCCATCGCGCTGGTGGTCTACTACGGCGGGCACCGCTTCAAGGGGGGCATCCCCGGCGGCCTGGTGATCGTCTCGCTGGGCACGCTTGGGGCCTGGGCGCTCCATTGGGCGGGACTGCCCTCGCCCGCCCCGGCCTACCCGCTCGATCTGGGGCACCTGGGCCTCCATCTGCCGGTACCCGCCTTCCAGGCCCTGCGGGACAGCCTCCCGTACCTGCTGCCCTTCTTCAGCATCATCCTGCCGATGGGCGTGGTGAACGTCGTGGGCTCGATGCAGGTGCTCGGCTCGGCCGAGGCGGCGGGCGACTGCTACGAGACGAAACCGTCGCTCGTGGTCAACGGCATCGGGACCCTGCTCTCGGCCCTGTTCGGTTCGCCCTACCCGACCACGCTGTACATCGGCCACCCCGGCTGGAAGGCCATCGGGTCACGGGCGGGCTATTCGACCCTCAACGCGGTCTTCGTGACGATCGTCTGCCTGACCGGGTCGCTGAGCCTCCTGGCCTGGTCCATCCCGGTCGAGGCGGGCATGGCCATCCTGATCTGGATCGGCATCTCCATGGGAAGCCAAGCGATGGAGGCCATCCCCCGGCGCCACATCCCGGCGGTCATCGTCGGCCTCTTCCCGGCCATCGCCGGCTACTGTGCGCTGGTGGCCAAGAACGTCTTGGCCGGCGCCGGCGTAGGCACCGCGGCCAACCCGTTCCGCCAGGACCTGCTCGACCGCATCCTCAAGGCCAGGAACTTCCACGCCGAGGGCATGTTCGCCCTTGAGCAGGGCTATTTCCTGAGCTGCCTCATCCTCGCGGCGGCGACGGTGTGCATCATCGACCAACGGTTCCGGCAGGCGGCGTTGTGGTTCACGGCCGGTGCCGCCCTGGCCGCCATCGGGTTCATCCATAGCTTCGGCTTCATCACGGCCGACGTCGTGGGCGTGCTCAAGCCGGGCTGGAAATGGGTGGTGGGCTACCTCGCGATGGCGGCGGTGATGCTGCTCGTGCCGCTGGTCATGGAGAAATCAGACCACGAGGCGGTTTGAGCCCAAGGCCACCGCAAGGTCGAGGCCCTCGGCCGTCACGACGTCGCGCCATTCGGCCACCAGGGCCTGCTTCCGGGCCGGGTCCAGCAGGGCGATCTCGATCCCGTTGAGGGCGATGCGCGCCAACTCCTCCTTCGAGAAGCCCAGTTCCTGGTGCAGCGCGAAGTACTCCTCCTCGAGCCGGTTGCCG
>VHCX01000076.1 GCA_016871615.1 Verrucomicrobiota bacterium | reverse complement strand
CCTCTTCGCGGGCCGTGTTGGAGCGGTCCTTCTTCCACAGGTCCTTGCCGGTCTGGGCATCGACCGCCAGCACATACGAGTCGGCCCCCTGATGCATGCGCACCACGAAGAGCCGGTTGCCGTCGAGCATCGGCGAGGAGCCGTAGCCATGGTTCGTCTTCAGCGGGCCGAACTCCTGGACCAGATTGCGCTGCCACACGATGCGCCCCTCGGCGCCCACGCAGGCGAGGTCGCCCGTGCCGAAGAGAACCCAGACTTGGCGGCCGTCCGACACGGCCGTGGGCGTGGCCATGTTGTGCAACTCGTGGGCATGCAGCTTGCCGCGCGCGATCTCGGTGTCCCACACCGGGGCCCCGGTCTCGCGGTCGAACGCCAACAGGTGCATCCCCTGGTCCGGGGTCTGGGTGGTGAGATAAACCCGCCGCCCCACCACGATGGGTGAGGAGGCCCCGCGACCCGGCACGGCGGCTTTCCAGGCGAGGTTCTTGTCCTTGGACCAGGCCACAGGCACCGACGTCTCCGGGCTGAGGCCGAGGCCATCGGTCCCGCGCCAGCAGGTCCAGTCGGCGGCGGATGCCGCCATCGACCAGCACAACGACGACACGGCCAGGGTTCGGGACAGTCCAAGCAGGTTCATGGGAATGTCGATAGACTACCGCACCAGCGATCGACGTTCCAGCGGTCAATGCTTCGGAACCGCCATCGGGATTGGGACTCGGCACCTCGGATCGGCCGGTGACGGACGATGCGGATCGGCGGCTCCTCGCGCCCCGGGAGACGGCGGGAGTCCTCCGCGCGTCGTGCCATCCGGCTCCCGCCGGCCCCCGCCCGCTGTCACGCCGGACGTCGCGCCAGCGCGGTGCGGATGGTCTCCAGCACCGACTCGCGCTCGGCCCCGGAGAGAGGCAACCGAGGTTCGCGAACCCATTCGGTGCCGAGCCCCGTCTCCTGGCAGAGCAGCTTGATGTACTGAACGAAGTGGACGTGCGTATCGAGCTTCATGAGCGGCTGGGACCACCGGTAGAGCGTCCGGGCCTCTTCCCAGCGGCCGGCGATGGTCAGGTCCCAAAGCCGCTGGTTTTGCACGGGGAAGGCGATGCCGCTGCCGGCGACCCAGCCGTCGATGCCCAGGATGGCCGACTCGAGGAAGAGGTCGTCGACGCCGGTGAAAATCTGGTACCGATGGCCCACTTGATTGCGCAACTCGGTGATGCGCCGGGTGTTGGCGCTGCTTTCTTTGATGGCCACCAGATTCTCCACATCGGTCAACTGGGCGAACATCTCCGGGGTGACATCGGCGTGATAGCCCACGGGGTTGTTGTAGAGCATCCACGGCAGCGGCGTCGCCGCGGCCAGCGAGCGGAACCAGTGCAGCAACTCGGCGGGATCGGCCTTGTACACCATCGGCGGCATCACCATGAAGCCCGAGATGCCCAGGGCCGCGCAGTCGCGCATGTACGTCGCGGCCGAGCGGGTGCTCGTCTCGGCCACGCCGCTCAAGACCGGCACGCGAGCCCGGGCCGTCTCGAGCGCGCACCGCACGACCGCACGCTTCTCCTCGGGCTGCAGGCACTGGTTCTCACCCAGCGAACCGCACACCACCAGGCCGGATACCCCGGACTGGATGAGCACCTCGAAATGACGGGCTGTCGCGTCGAGGTCGATCGACTGATCCGCGTGCAGGTGGGTCAGGGCTGCGGGAAAAACACCAGTCCAACGGGGGTTGTTCATGGAGGATATGGAGGCGCGGTTCATCGGGGAGACCCAAGAGAAGCTTCCCCGGTCACCGTCCGCGCCCGGAACCTACCGCCGTGGTTTCAGGAGGGTCAACGGCTCACACCGGTCAGCGGCGGAGTGAAGGGCGCGCTGACGATGGTTCGTGGGAGCGGCGTGGCGTGGCCTTCGTCGCAGGGGTTCGCCCAAGTGACCGCAGTCGGTTGGACCTGGACGTGAATGATCCAGCAAAGCCGCCAAGGAAACCTCCACTGCGGACCATGATGGCACATCGTCCGTGTCCCGGAGCCTTGCCTGAACGGCGCCCGCCGGGCTCCGGTGTGCAAGATGGAGGAAGATCGAGGAACGGTCCCGGTTGTCTCGCGGGTCGGTGGAAATCCGGTGAACGCAGGTTTTCCCGGCGGCGGTTTGACTTGAGACCCTGCGGACCCTGGGGCGAGATCCTCTCCGTGAAGCGTACCATCTGGACCAACCACACCCTTCAGCCGGCGGCTGAAGAGCATCTCCGCCACCAACTCGCAGTGCGCGGTCATCGGCTGTTGTCCTCGAAATCCTCCTCGCGATCGGTGCTGCTGGCCGGAGAGGCGGACCCGTCGCTCGCGGAGGCGGACATCGCCTATGGGCAGCCCTGTCCCCGGGATATTCTCGCGCACCCGTCGATACGATGGGTCGCGTTGTCCACCGCAGGCCATGCGCGCTATGACGCCCTGGAATTCCGCGCCGCCATGAAGGAACGCGGCACGGTGGTGACGAATGCCTCGGCGGTGTTCGCCGACCCGTGTGCCCAGCACGTCATCGCCGGGATGCTGGCACTGGCCCGGAACCTCCCGTCGCAACTCCGCAACCAGGATGGCCCGCGGGACTGGCGCTATCTCGAGGACCGCTTCACCGCCTCCGTCCTGACCGGCCGGAGCGTGGTGATCCTTGGATTCGGGGCCATCGGCCGCCGACTGGCCGAACTGCTCGCCCCTTGGGGGCTGCGCATGGTGGGCTTCCGGCGCCGGGCGACAGGGGACGAGACCATCCCGATCGTCACCGGCGAGGATGCCCTGCTGGAGGCGCTGCAACAGGCGGACCACGTCATCAACACCTTGCCCGACTCCTCGACCACCCGCGGATTCCTGGATCAGGCCCGGCTGTCGCGCTTCAAGCCCGGCGCGCGATTCTACAACATTGGCCGGGGCACCACGGTCGACCAGGACGCCCTGATCCAAGCCTTGGAGCGGGGAAGCATCGGCGCCGCCTATCTCGACGTGATGGACCCGGAACCACTTCCACCGGATCACCCCCTCTGGGAGGTTCCCAATTGCCATCTGACCTGCCATGTCGGAGGCGGGACGGTCGATCAGGACGACCGACTGGCGCGGCATTTCCTGGGCAATCTCGACCGTCTGGAAGCCGGCCAACCGCTGATCGACAGGATCTTCTCCTGAGTGGCGTTCTTGGCGCCCGATCCGCCGGCCTGTGGCCAGATTAGCCCTTGGGATCAACCCAGGTCCCGAGTGGACGGAGACCGGCCTATCCCACGGCGCGGACGCGGAGGTCGCGGAGGGTCTTGAGGTGGGGCAGCGGGACGCCGCGGATGGGTCGGGCGCCGTCGGTGCGGCGAGGGCCGAAGTGGCTTCGATGCCGGCGGAAGACCTCGTTGACGAACTCCCGCGAGCCGATCGCCACCCCGGCCGTGAGGTGGCGCAACCGGAGCCGCAGGATCTCCGGGAGGCTCAGGTGGCCCCCGCGGGCCAGTTCGGCCCGGATCGTCTCCCGGTCCAGCGCCTGCTTGTCGCTATGGCCGGCCACACCGGCCGTCATGAAGAGATTCCGCCGATACTCCGCCGCCGCCGCGGTCCACGAGCGGCCCTGCAGGAAGCTCGACAGCCCCCGGCGCACCTCGGCCTGTCCGGCCAGCGCCGCCGAATAGCCGCAGAAGCGGTAGTCCTTCGGATCGGCCACCAGGCCGGCGCGGACCGGGTTGAGGTCGATGTAGGATGCGACCGTCTGCAGCGCCTGGGCCGTGTCCTCGACGAGGGTGCTGGAGAAGCGTTCGGCCCAGAGGGTTCCGAAGCGGTCGGACTGGCGGTTGAACCAGCGGCTGAAGCGCTGCTTGAACTCCTTCATGAAGGCCGACACATCGCCCATGCGGCTGGAGAGGGTATGTCGGAGGTGCTCACCGATCCTGCCGGAGCGCTGGAGTTCGAGCCTTGCCAGGGAAGGCAGGAGCCCATCGCGGCCATAGAACCCCTCGGCCCTTGCCAGGAGGGTCTGGTCGGAGAGGGGGCCCTGTGTCGGGATGCGGACCAGCAGGTGGAAGTGGTTGGACATCATGCAATAGGTGAGCACCTCCACCCCGCAGAACCGGGCCAGTGGAAAGAGCAGATCCACCAACTTCCGCTTGGCCGCCTCGTCCAAGAGCATCTGCCCGCCCACCGTCCGCGACACACAGTGGTACACCGCCCCCTCCACCTTGATCCGCCCCTTGCGCATGACCCAACCCTGCCCACCCACCCACCCCCAGTCAACTACAATGAACCTGTCACCATGTTTTGAGTTGGAATGGTTGGTGGCATGGGGTGAGATGTGGGGGATGAACTTGGTGGGTACTCCGGGAGGGATGGGCTATCGAATGCCGGCAGAATGGGAGGTGCATTCGGGGACTTGGCTGACTTGGCCTCGGCCAGAGGGGATCAGTTTTCCCGACAAGTACGAGACGGTGCCAGATGTATATGCCGAGTTCATCAAGGCTCTGGTCCCGGTGGAAGAGGTTCACGTCAATGTGTGGAACTCGGGGATGGAGGATTGGGTGCGGGGTCTGCTCTCCGATCGCCATACGCCCCTGGAACGGGTGAGTTTCCATCACTTCCCCTCCTACGAACCGTGGTGCCGCGATCATGGCCCGATTTTCCTGGTTCGGGACCGCAATGGGCTCCGGGAACGGGCGGTGGTGGATTGGGATTACAATGCCTGGGGAGGCAAATACCCCCCCTTCGACCTGGATGATGCCGTCCCCCGGCATGTGGCAGCCCTGCGGGACCTTCCGCTCTTTTCGCCAGGAATGATCCTGGAGGGCGGTTCGATCGAGGTGAACGGGTCGGGGACGCTGCTGACCACCGAGGCCTGCCTTCTGAATCCGAACCGTAATCCCGGCCTCGATCGCGGCCAGATCGAGTCGCGTTTGCGCGACTACCTGGGGGTGAATCGCATCCTGTGGTTGGGCGACGGCATCGTGGGAGACGATACGGATGGCCACATCGATGACATTGCCCGCTTCACGGACGCGAAGACGATTGTCACGGTGGTCGAGGAGGACCCGAAGGATGCGAATCACGATCTGCTTCAGGACAACCTCCACCGGTTGCGCGCGATGACCGACCAGGATGGTCAACCGCTGAGGATCGTGGAACTCCCCATGCCGGGTGTCGTCGAGCACGATGGTCAACGGTTGCCGGCGAGTTACGCCAACTTCTACATCGCGAACCGGCGGGTCCTTGTTCCGACCTACCGGCACGCCAATGATGCGAAAGCCTTGGACATCCTGCATCCGCTGTTCCCCGGCCGCGAAGTCCTCGGGATCGATTCGACCGAGTTGATCTGGGGCTTGGGTTCCTTTCATTGCATTTCACAACAGGAACCCGCCGGTGGTCCGCTGCCCGGCGGTCGGAGCTGAACAGCGTACGCCAACCAACCGGTCAGGGCGTCAGTCAGGGCGTCAGTCGGGGATGGCGCCCATGGGGTGAAAACCCTGCGCTGGGGACGGCCTTGAAACGACCGCAAGGTCACCCAACGCGGCCCGTTGGGTCGCGGCCGTGTCAACCGCCTGCCGGCCGGGAATCCCCAGGCCCGAAAGCACCTGGTCCCATGGACCCCAGGTCAGCGACCCACGCCGCCAGAGGTCACGGACCGCTGGACCGAAGAGGGCACACCCGCCGGAGACCGGCCTCCGGCTTGGGACATGGGAGGCATGGGTCGCTGCACAAAACCGGGTCCCTGGAACTGTCCGGGACGCATGACAGGAACCGGCGACCCGACGAAGCCTCGCCCCCCGGCAACGGATCCCGGAGCGGCACCCGGAACATTTGCCAGCGCCGGATTCACCGGGTTGAGCGTCAGCCCCCCGGCCGCGAAGAATTGCGAGGCGGCCTGACCCGGCACCAAGGTGGGGGTCCTCCGCGTGACACCGCGGATCCCTTGCGCCGAACCTTCAACCGATATGACAGCCGCGATGCCGAGCGCCCAGTAGATCCTCATGAGGGGTTGCTACGCCACCCTCCCTTGAAATCAAGTCATTTATCCTTCCGGAAAGTTCCGTCCACTCATCCGCGGAGACAGGGGTCCTGTCGGCGACGGCATGAAAACCGGCTGAACCTGCCGGTTTGAAAACCACCTTCTCCAGAAATCAGTCGAGGCACTGATCCCGCCCGGGCTGAGTGGGTGTCGAAGCGATTCCCGATCAAGCCGCTTGGGCCTTGAACGCTCGCAGCCTCCATTCAACGGAGGAGAAAAAGCTGGCACTCGCCTTCGAAGAAGACACTCCCAGGAACCTGACAAAACCGTGGTTTTCATACCGACAACGTTCCGTGGGTTTCGGAACGGTGATGAGAGGGTGCGTCGTCCATGCCCCCCAATTCGATGGCCGGATGACCGATGGAGACCGCATGGACCGCACGGGCCCTCCCCACCGGGGCCCAAGACGCGTCGAAAATTGGCACCAACCGGCGCTCCTCTGTTCGCTTCAACCCAATTCCCGCCGCGCCGCCTCGAACACATCCCTCACTGGCACGCCAGCCATGGCCGCGACCCCCTTGCAGGACTCGTACTCGGGCGCCCATTGAACCACCCGTCCATCCAAGAGACCCCGTTTGACCTGGACCGTGCCGAAGGCTGTCTTCACCGGGATGTGGTCGCGCCGCAATTTGCGCCTCTCTGCCGTCGTCCGCCGCACCCCGAAGGCGGTGGTCTCGACCAGCAGGAATTCGGTGAACCGGTCTGCCTCCTGCGGGCTGCAGAGGAGCGTGAGCAGGACGCCCGGGCGCTGTTTCTTCATCTGGATCGGGGTGTGGAAGGCGTCGAGGGCCCCGATCCGCAGGGCCTTCTCGAGCACATGGCCGAGGATCTCCCCGGAGACGTCGTCGAGATTGGTCTCGAGGACGGCCACCTGGTCGACCTCCCAGTCGTGCACCATCGTCGCCGCGGGCGCGTCGGTCAGGAGGACCCTCAACACATTGGGCCGGGTCTTGTTGTCCCGCGTGCCCAACCCATAGCCGATCCGGCGGGCCTTCACGTCCGCCATCGGACCGAACGATTCGGCGAATTCTGCGAGGAGGGCTGCACCCGTCGGCGTCACCAGTTCATGGGGTTCCTCGCACTGCGTCACCCCGATGCCCCGCGCTCCGAGGATTTCCAAGGTGGCCGTTGTCGGGATGGGAAATCGGCCGTGGGCGCAGTGGACGAATCCCGTGCCCTCGACCACCGGACCGCTGGTGATGCGCGGCCGACCCAGGCGATCGAGGCAAATCGCCGCACCGACGATGTCCACGATGGAATCCACGGCCCCCACCTCGTGGAAGTGGACGGATTCCGCGGGCAGGCCATGGACCTTGCCCTCGGCCACCGCCACCCGGTGAAACACCGCGATGGCCTTGGTCTTCACCCAGTCCGAGAGATCGCTGGCCTCGATGATCCTGCGGATGGCGGCAAAGGACCGCTCCTCGCCATGCGCAGGGTCATGCCCGTTTCCGCTCCCATGCCCATGCCCATGTGAATGGTCGTGCCCGTGGTCGTGCCCATGCCCGTGGTCGCCTCCATCGAGGTGCACGTCGAACTTCACCCCTTCGATGGATGCCTTGTGCCGCCGGGCCGCATGAAGGTGGTACCCCCCCAGCCTCAGCTTCCGCAGCTCACGGTCCAATTCCCGGAACTCCACGCCGAGGTCCAGGAGGGCCCCGATGAACATGTCGCCGCTGATCCCGCTGAAGATGTCCAGGTGAAGGTGGTTCACGCCTTGAACCCTGCCCCATCCCCATCGGGAAACCAGCCGGAATCCTCCTGGCATTGCGCCTCGAAGCCCCTAGCGACCAGCGATCGAACGTGCGTTGCCGGCCCTCAAAGCCTTTCTGAAAACTCAGAGGGGCCCTCAGGCCATGGCGCCCACAAACCGCAGTCTCACCGCCTCGACACGGCTCCCTGCCCGAAGACCTGCCGCCGCTCGTCGGAGGTGAGCTCCCGCCAACGGCCCGCCGGCAGGGCTCCAAGATCGAAGGCCCCGATGCGGACCCGGACCAGACGCAGGGTCGGGTGACCGACGGCGGCGGTCATCCGCCGGACCTGACGGTTCTTGCCCTCGCCCAGTTCGATGGCGATCCAGCAGTCGGGAACCGATTTGCGGAAGCGGATCGGCGGCTGCCTTGCCGGCATGTCCGGCGGAGGGTCCAAGCGCCACGCCTTCGCCGGAAGCGTGCGGTGCCCCTGGATCAGGAGACCGGTTTCCAGAGCCCGCAGGGCACCGGCCTCGGGAACCCGCTCCACCTGCACCCAGTAGGTGCGCCGGTGTCCCGCCTCGGGATCGAGCAACCGGTGGTTCAGGCCCGGCTCATCGCTCAGCAGCAGCAGGCCCTCCGAATCGGCATCCAAGCGCCCCAGGGGATACACTCCCAATGGCAGGCCAAACTCCGCCAGCGTGCGGTTGGGGGAACCATCGGGAGTGAATTGGGAGAGCACCCCGTAGGGCTTGTGGAGCGCGATCAGGCTCAAGAACGCCTCCAACCGCCCTCATGACGATCGCGACGGGTGAACAGGCTCTTGATCCACATGACGATGCCGACAACCCCGGCGGCGACCAACTTCCAGGCCTTCTTGGCGAAGAGCACCACAGGTCCGAAAAGCCCGAACTTTGCGGCTGCCGCAGCCGCCCCGCCCAGCACCAGGGCCCCGAGCCCATACTGGGCGATCCGGTCCCCCTGGCGATACTCGGCGTAGGACTCGCCCTCGACATAACGATGGCTCCTGAGGATCTCGCGGAACTGGGGAAGGGTGGCATCCACCTGGGCACGGTCCTCGATCAGGGTGACCTTGGTGACCCCCTTGCGCCCTAGGAGCCGGACGTTGTAGTTGACGAAGGTTCCGCCCCCGGACTCGGCCTCGACGCTCCACTCGAGATTCTTGGTGAGGTCGTTGAAGTTGGGGGCCACATGCCAGCCCACGATCCGGATCGGCGGGGCCCCGCGCTGCGTCCGGCTCTCGTTCATCGCCTCGGTCCCCTCGCGGTAGGAGGCCAGCAGCTTGTCGGCATCGAGGTCCTTCTTCTCGTCGTCCTTCACATAGCCGATGTCGTCGAACTCCAGGATCACCCACCAACGGTCGCGAACGTGCATCAGCAGCCCCGTTTCCTCGCCGCTGGGGCGGTTGCCGGTGGCCTTCAGGAAATCGCGCGCCGGGTCGGCCGCTAGGAAACGGAATCCCGCCGGGACCTGCAGCGTGGCCCGGCCCGCCAGCGAGGCGTTGGTGGGGCCCATAATCCATGGCAACCGGTCCAGCGGGGACCGCTCGACCTGGGTGAGTTTGTCACCCGTCGCCTCCTGCGCCCCGACGGACAGGAATCCGAGGCAGAGGAGACCGATGGCCAGAAGACTGCGGACCAGGGAGGAGGAGTTCATCCGGGAATCTGCCATGGACGGGGCTTGGGTTGGAACGAACGCGGGCTGGCGACCCATGGATCAGGGGTGGCAGGCGCACGACCCGCCGCATGGCTGGGGAGCCGGCACGTCGCAGGCTCCACCCTCGCAGGCCGAGCCCGCCTCGGCCTTGAGCATGAGGAACCCGCCAGAGATCACCCGTCGGACGGGTCTTCCCGTCTCGGAATCGCGGGAGAGCGGCGTGTCGTTCATCGACTGCTTCACCTCGAAGCGACGCACCGGCTCATCGGGCCCCGAGGGAATGGTTTCGTACTGGTAGACAGGCATGACGGAATAGAATTGAACGCAAGAATCACCCGGGGGCAACCCGAACCGGCATCCAAACCGGCACCCGGATGACGCCGGTTCCCCAACAGCCTGCCCGGGAACTCCAAGCTTCTGCCAGAGGCCAAGCCCTCGCCCGGAGGCCAGCCACGCCACGCCAAAGTCGGGAGGGTTGCCCCGTCGACGAACCCACCGCTCCTGGGGCCGCGGGCCGCTGGAGATCGAGCCTGCCATTGGGGTTGGACCCGACGCAGGCCGTCGGCCGCGCCGCATCGTTCAGAAGGTGTAGGAAAGACCCGCCATCAGGCGCAGGTCGTTCTCCCGCCGACCCGGCGCGGGCACGGAGCGGTAGAAATCCTGGAAGGTGATGTTGGCGCTGGCGCTTTCGGTAATCTTGGTGGTAAGGCCGAGCGTGAAATTGAGGACGTAGTTGCCGAACTCCTCGACCTTCGGCAGGTACTCGAGGGTGTG
Source organism: Verrucomicrobiota bacterium (assembly GCA_016871615.1). GTDB lineage: Bacteria > Verrucomicrobiota > Verrucomicrobiia > Limisphaerales > UBA9464 > SXXZ01. The sequence goes on along the minus strand of VHCX01000076.1, from coordinate 6,316 downwards.
GGAGACGGACGCACGGTCGTTGATCTTCCACTGGAATTCCTCCGCCAGACGCAGGGTCAGGTAGTTGGCCGTGCCGGCCCCCTTCAACCGCTCGAAGATGAAGGCGGGACCGGTCTCGACCTTGACCGTCAACCGGTCGTTCTTCATCGCATAATAACCAAGCGCCGGCGCCACGGTGGCGCGGTAGTCGATGGAGGCGATCCGGTCCTGGCGGCCGTCGGCACGCAGACCCAGGTAGAGGCGGTCGGACAGCATCCGGTTGTACTGACCGTACACCCCATAGTTCTGGGCCGTGGTGGTTTCCTTGCGGGTCGTGGGATCGCTGTTGGCGCCGTAGGTGCCGTCGGCACCGAGGGCGATCTCGTTCTTGTCCCACTTGCGGAGCGAGTTGAGGGCGGCCCCGACCAACAAGGTGTCGGCGTTGCCCTTGGCAATGGCCGCATTCATGGAGGCGGTGGTGTGCCACGGGCTCGGAGGCTTCGGGGCCGGGGCGGCCGGGGCGGAGGGCGCGGCCGGAGTGGCCTGGGGGGCCGCACCACCGGTTTCGGCGGCCCGGAGGACGAGGCTGGCAAGGAGAAGGCCGGGGAGCAGTCGACGGGAAAGAATCTTCATGGTCGATGGACGGGCGGACAGTAAGGCTCCCCATCGATCAGACAATTCCGAAACGCGATTCCGAAACGCGACCCCGAAACGCGACCCCGGGCGGCGGGCGGCGCGTGGGCAGGACCTTGGGATGGGTTCTGTCGGATCGGGTTTGGATCCATGGAACCGAACTTGAAGGTGCTTTCGGAGAAAGCGCCACACACGCGTGCGCCCACCCCGTGCGCATCGACCTGGCCCAAGGCCCGGCCGCACCCCACCCAGAGCGCCTCATGCGCCCGAGCTGCGGCAACGCATGCCCCCCATGAAGGCTCGGCCGGCCGGGTCAGGCGGGCATAGGTAGGCCTCGCCGCGGCCGCTTTCGACCGCTTTCGGGGCTTGTCTTCGGCGCGGTTTCCCGGCATTCCCGGGGCTTCGCGATGGAGTTGAAATTCGTCCTGGAGTCCCTGTTGTTCGCCGCCCAGAAGCCCCTGTCCCCGCAGGAGCTTCGGGAGGTGCTCCATCGCGCCGCCCAGGAGGAGGACGCCATCGAAATGGTCCGCGCCCTCCAGAAAACCGATCCGCAGACCATCGAGGAGGCCCTTGGAATCCTGCAGGACGAGCATCGCCTGGCCGCCCGGAGCTACCGGCTGGTGTGCGTGGCCGGGGCCTGGCAGTTCGTTTCCGAACCGGACTATGCGCCCTGGCTGCGGGCCTTCCTCGGGGCGAAAAACCGCCCGTCCCGATTGAGCCAACCGGCCCTCGAGACCCTGGCCATCGTGGCCTACCGGCAGCCGATCACCCGCGCCGAGATGGAGCAGATCCGGGGGGTGGCCGTGGACGGCGTCCTCTCGAGCCTCGTGGAACGCGGGCTCATCGAGCAGGTCGGACGCGCCGAGGTGGTCGGGCGGCCGATGCAGTACGGCACGACGCCGGCCTTCCTCGAATACTTCGGCCTGCCCAGCCTCGATGGCCTGCCGGACGCCTCGGAGTTGAGGCGCATCCCGGTCCAACGCCCGGATTCCCTGCTCACCCTCGATCCCGGGCTGGCCACCGCACCGGAATCCCCGAAACTCGAGGAATCCCCCCTGGAGACCCTGAGCCTCCCGCTCGGGTCGTCCCCGGCGTCGGCGTCGGGCGCTGCCGACCTGCCGGCGACACCGGCCGTCGATCCCGCTCCGGAGAGCGGCCCCACGGGGACCTGAAAACCCACCCCGGACCCGGGGAAACGCCTCCGACGCTTCCGACGCCCCGCTTCCATGGTTTCCCATGGTGGTCCGGTCCGGTTGGGTCGCCCCCTGGAATCAACCCTGCGGGGCGGCCGCACCCTGCCCCGCCTGCGGCGGCTGGACCTGAACCACGGGAACCGGGAAGCGGAGCTTCAACACGTCGTCCACGAGGATCTCGACCGTGTACACACCGGGGTCCTTGAACTCGACATTGGCCATCACGCTGACAGTCGTCATCGCCTGGGCAGGGTCGGCGAGCTGGAACTTCACCGAGTTCTGCCGCAACACGGTGTTGCCGTCCGGCGCGATCAACCGCACCACCTCGGTGAACTGACCGATGCCGGCCACCCAACGGTTGAACACGCACAACTTGAAGGCGGTGATCGGAAGCTGAGGCACACGCACCAGACCGATGACGCCGATGAGGATGAAGTTGCCGTTGGATTCCTGCTTCACGTCCTCGCAGAGCAGCGAGCACTGGAGGTCGGGAAGGATGCGATTCGGTTTCATGGTGGGTGCGGAGGAGACCAATCCCGGGGCACCGGGTCAAAGCCAAACCAGACTCCCGACCGGCTCCGGCCCGCGAACGCGCACCGGGCGCCCCCGGGCACCGCTCCTCCCCGGCCGCGCCACCCCCGGGGCCGGTGTCCGAGTTCAGACCCTCGGGCGCCAGCCCTTGCGGTACTCGCGGCCCCAGAGCGCCTCGGCGGCGCGGTCCTTGCGCAGCGACCCGGAGGCCGGATCAAGGTGCAGAGTCCGTCCGGTGCGCCAGGCGATGTTTCCCAAGTGGCAGAGAAGGGTGCTCTTCTGGCCCTCGGCGATCTCGGAATTGAGATGAGCCTCGCCACGGATCGCCTGGATGAAGTTGGCGAAGTGATCGGCGTCACGACGCGGGGCCTGGCCCTCACGGACGATCCGCCCCTTGGCGTCCACGTGCTTCCAACCGCTGTCCAGCAGCAGCAGCGAGCCACCCTCCCCGAGGAACTCGACCCCGACACCGGCCCCATGGGGAGCCCGCGGATTGCAGCTGTGACATTCCCAGGTGATCTGGCTCGTGCCGAAGTCGAAGGCGGCCATGATCGTGTCCGGCGTCTCCTGGTCGTCCTGGAAGTAGTGCCGGCCACCGGTGCAACTGACCCGGACGGGGCGATCCACCCCGAGGCCCCAACGGGCCAGGTCGAGGAAATGCGGTCCGTTGTTGGCCAACTCGCCGCCGCCCCAGTGCCAGCGCCAGTGCCAGTTGTAGTGGACCACGTTGTCGAGGTAGGGCCGCTCCGGCGCCGGCCCCTGCCAGAGCGAGTAGTCGAGCCAGTCCGGCACCGGAGCCGGGCGCCCGTGCCCGATGCCCGTGCGGTCGGCATGGTACCAGCTTCGGGCGGCATGCGCCTTGCCGATGATCCCGCCGTGCAGGAGATCCATCACCTCGCGGACCATCGTCCAGCTGCGGCGCTGGTTGCCCATCTGGACCCTCCGCCGGTGCTTCCGCGCGGCCGCCACCATCCACTGCGCCTCGCGGGGGGTGTGGCTGCCCGGCTTCTCCACATAGACGTGCTTGCCGGCATCGCAGGCGAGGATCGTCGCCGGGGCATGCCAGTGGTTCGGTGCGGCGACGCTGATCGCGTCGATGGAGGGGTCGTCGAGCATCCTTCGGAAATCGACCACCTCGCGGGGGCGTCGGCCCGTCTTCTTCTCGACCCACTCGGCCGCCTCGGCGGCCGCCCTCCGGTCCACGTCGCACACCGTGCCGATCTCACAGCCGGGAACGGTGAGGAACCCCTCGAGGTGGGCCTTGCCACGGTGCAACCCCATCACGCCCACGACCACCCGGTTCCCCGGCGACCGGGCCCGGAGAGTGGGGCCGAGCGCCGTGGAGGCGGCGAACCAGGCGACGCCGCAGACGAAGCGTCTACGGGAAACGGCTGGGAAATCCATGGCCGAGTGGAGCGCGCTTCGAGGGCGACGTCCAGATCACGTTCCGATGTCGCCACCCCGCGGCGCGGGGAGCATCCGCCAACGCCCTCAGTCGTCGACGTGGACCTTGGGGATGACCCAGACGTTGATGTCGCCGAAGTGCATCGGGTGCGGCTCCAGGAGCCACTCGCCGGTTTCCTTGGAGAATTTGAGCATCGCCTTCCAATCCTCGTGGAGCACCTGCGGCTCCCGGAACTCAGGAGCGGCGAGCTTCAGGCCCTTCAGGCGCAGTCGGACCTCCGGGAAAAACCCGGTGTTGTCGCTCACCACGAGGTAGTAGTGGTCCCGGTCCTCGAGGGCCAGCGTGGTGACGTCGGCGATGGAGTCGCTCAGGAAGGACCGCGTGATGCCCTCGTGGTCGTGCCGCACGGTGAAGGGCGGGTCCTGGTAGCTCTGCACGAGTGCCGGCATGAGTCCGCGCAGTTCCCGGTACAGCCGTCCGACATTGGCGTCGATCTCGGCCGACTCGCCGAAGCCCATCTTGCGGATCCAGTGGAAGACGCCCCACGACCCGACGGTCAGCGACGAGTAGGCCATGAACCGCGTCTCTTCGTAGAGCGGGTTGCGCCACACCGGACGCTGGGCCGAATCCAGGCACTTGGGCCCGACCCCCTGCATGCATGGCGACGGGTTCCGAAGCCGGGGATGGTCGCGGAGGGCCGCCGCCCCATGGTGCATCGACCAGGCCATCATCAACGGCCCCCAGTCCCCCCGGTGACCGAAGTAGGCCTGCTCCTTGTCGAGCGGATAGCGGTCGACCTGGAAGGAATCCAGCACCGGAAGGAATTCGGTCCAACTCGAGAGCGGCACGAGGTTGAAGACCACCGAGATCATCCGGTTGGTGTTGGGATCCCACTGCCGGAGGGCCTGCCGGGTCTTGGCGAAGGAGTCGACCAGTTTGGCCAGGTGGCGCTGGGCCTCCACGCCGAGACCGAATCCGGCGGCGTACTCCGGCTCGTCGTACAGTTGGTAGCCGAACAGCGCCGGATGGTCCTTCACCGCCTCGACCCAGCGCTTCTGCCGGGCGATGCCGGCCAAGTCGCCCTTCATCTGGGCCTCATAGTGGCCTCCGATCTGGGGCAACACCCGGATGTCGCGCTTTCGGGCCTGGTCGAGGTAGGCCCGCATCCGGGCGATGTTCTCGGTCGTCTGCTCGTCGGTGTCCGTGTCCGTGGGCGCGTTGATGTACAGGACGAGGTTCGCCCCCTGGGCCTGAAGGTCGTCGAGATCCTTCTCGTCGCTGGTGTAGCTGAACCAGGCCAGCGGGAAGAAGGGCTTGCCGTCGAGCGGATCCAGCCACGGCCGGCGCGGGAAGTCCGCCGCGGCGGAGGTCGAGGCCCCGGGCGCGGGAACCGCCACCACCGGCGAGGCCGGGTCGCCCGGTTCGGCGGCGGCGATGCGGAACCCGATGTCGTGGACATCGGAGACCGAGGAGAACACGGGATTGCGCATCGGGTCGTTCCGCCCGGCGTCGTCCGTGTCGAAGGCCCCGCCCCGCAGCGTGCGGAGGAACGGCGGGTTCAGCCCCTCGGTCCACTCGGCGACGTTGCCGGCCATATCGAAGGTGCCGAACGGCCCGGCCGCCCGGGCGAAGAACCCCACCTCGGTGGTGTAGCGCATTGGATCGAGCAGGCCTCCGGAAAACCCGTTGGCCGCGTTCGACGAGGCGGGATCGCGGCCGGGCCTCTCGTCGGACCGTGTCGGATACCTCCAGTAGCCCGGGCCTCCCGGCTTGGCCGGATCGAAGTAGGCGGCCTTGTACCACTCGTCCTCGCTGGGAATGAAGAACCGCGCCCCGGGATTGCGGCGGATCCTGCGGCCGTCGGTGCCCCGGTATCCCGCCAGCGTGTAGGCGCCGGTCTCGGTGTCGCCATCGCCCTGCCCGTTGTGCAGCCAATTGCAGAAGCGGCAGGCGTCGAGGAAGCTCACGTGGGTCACCGGACGGTTCGCCCGCTCGGTCGGGACCGAATGACGGTAGGCTCCCTTGTCGCCCTCCCGCCGGATCTCGCACCGCGCCCCCTCCCCGGACCTCTGGCTGTCCATGTCGTTGTTCCAAAGGTTGCCGTCGTCGTCCGCCTTGGCCTTGGCGTTGAGGAACTCGACGTACTGGGAGGTCGTGACCTCGTGACGCCCGATGCGGAAGCGATAGGCGACCGAGCCCCGGCCGTTGGCATCCGGCGGGTTTCCCGGATGATCGACCAGGACGGTTTCGAGGCTGGTGACACCCGCCGGCAGGCGGAACACATCAGCCCCGAAGCAAGTCATCGACAGGAGGGCGAGACCTCCGGCCAAGGCCTGTGGGAGGACGTTGGGAGACATGGAGTCCATCATCCCGCCAAAGCCGCCCGCGGGCAAGCGGGCACCCAGGCGCGACGCTCCGCTCCCGCATGAACTTCCCGGGCCGACGGGCGACCGACCGACCGGCACGGCACGGTAAAGTTGCTTTCCTTTTGGCCGGGAGGCGCTAGCGGTCTGTCGACGTGAACGAACCGGCATCACCCCGCCAACCGCCCGCTGACGCATCCCAACCACCGAGC
>VHCX01000075.1 GCA_016871615.1 Verrucomicrobiota bacterium | reverse complement strand
CATTCCGCGCGGAACCGGGTCGCGTGCTTCCGATCCGATCCGAAGTTCCGTCCGTATGAAACGCCTGGATGGGCTCAGGGCGACTCGGGGAGTTCCCGCGAGGACCTCTACTACCGCCTCAAGGTGGTGTTCCTGCGCATGCCCTCGTTGCGGGACATCCCCGAGGACATCCCCATCCTCGCCGACCGCTACCTCGCGGACATCTGCCGCGAACAGGGCAGACCCCGGATGGACTTCGAGCCGGGGTTGTTGGAGCGATTGCAGGCGATGCCATGGCCGGGCAATTCCCGACAGCTCCAGAACGAGATCCGACGCCTCGTGGCCTGTTCCCGCGGGCCTGTGCTGCGCGAGGAGGACTGGTCGGTGGGCCAGGCGATCCCCCGGCCCTCCCGTGGGCCTGCCCCGGCTTCGATCCCCGACCCGCCGTCGGAGCCCCGCCTCGGGGCGGCGGTCGAGGCCCTGGAGCGTCGGATGATCTCGGAGGCGCTCCAGCGGTGCGGCCACAACCAGATGAAGGCGGCCAAATCGCTCGGGATCAGCCGGCAGGGGCTGCTCAACAAACTCAAACGCCTGGGTCTGCCGAGACGCTGGCAGCCCGTGGAACCCGTGGACCTCGGGGAGATCGGAACCCTTCCGGCGTGAGCGGGGTGGTTTCCACCGGGCAACCGGTTTTTCTTCCGGGTGCGCCGGCCCGGCGTCTCGAGGCGAGCCTCCGCCGTCGAGCCCCGGGACCGCCCTGGTTCGGGACCTCACTGGCCCGGCTCATAGAACCAGTCGACCCGGCCGTTGGCTCCCTTCGAGAGGACCTTCCAGGCCATGGGTGAGGTGTGGCCGTCGGCCCAGGCGTAGTTGCCGCCGTCGCCGTGGCGCACGTAGCGGAAGAGGGCCACCTTCAGGCTGGGCGGGTACAGGTAGCCGTAGTTCCACCACTCGAGGCCCTTGGTGGGGTCCAGCCCGTCGCCGTTGAGGATCGTGTCGGAGGGCTTGGTGATGATCGAGGCCTTCACCCGGTCGGCCGGCGTGTACCCGAGGTAGGCGTAGTTGTGCCCGTAGCCGCCGTAGCCCTGGTACCCGGGCACGCTCGCGGGGATGACGTTGGTGCCGATCTTGGCCGTGGGGCAGGCCACCACCTTGTCACGGGCGACGAGGTTGGTGAAGTTGCGGTTGTCGGTGGCGATGTAGGTGGAGATCTCGGCGAACCATCGGCTCGGCGCCACCCACCCGGAACCGACCGGCACCTCGGTGCCCGCCACCGGCAGGAAGTCGTTCTGGTCGCCCGCATAGAGCAGGTAGCCGAGCACGATTTGCTTCTCGTTGCTGGTGCAGCGCACCCGCTGCGCCTTGGCCTTCGCGCGCGAGAGCGCCGGAAGGAGCATCCCGGCGAGGATGGCGATGATGGCGATCACCACCAGCAGCTCGATGAGCGTGAAGGCCCGTTGCCGGCAGGGGCCCGGGATCCTGGCGATGACGGTGGAGCGCATGGGTTGGCCGGCATGCAAGCCGCTCCTCTGGGACCTGTCAAAGGCGTGATTCCACACCCGCTGGTTGCCCGTGTCCGACCGGGCATGGCGCGCCTCCGGTGGATCGGTCGCATCGAACCCGGGGGCCGGCACATCCGACTTCGCCGGTTGGAACGCCGGGGTTTCTGGCGGATTGACCCCGCCGGTTCCGGGTTCCTAGGATTTGGTTCGATCTCTCCAGCCCATGAAGACCCTTGAGCGAACCCGTCGTGGACCTGAAACGGAGCCGACGACCCGGGAGGTGGCGGCGGCTCCGGGGGTGCCGACGACCGGGCCGGTCCCGCTGGCCGCCCGCCACTGGTCCTGGGGTTGGCGGGCCCTCTGGGCGTTCCTCTGCCTCGGCGTGGTGCTGGAGGCCCTGCATGGGTTCAAGGACCCCGCCTACCTCGCCCCGTCCCAGTCGACCCGACGCCTCATGTGGACCCTGGCCCATGCCCACGGGACGCTGCTCGGCCTGATCCAGCTGGCCTTCGCCGCCTACCTCGGGCTGGTCGCGGTGCCCCCGTCGCCGCGACGGTGGGCCTGGGCCTCGGGCCTGCTGCTGGCGGCGCAGGGCCTGTTGCCCATCGGGTTCCTCTTGGGCGGCTGGTTCATTCGCGGGGGCGACCCCGGCGTGGGGATCTTCCTCGTGCCCGTCGGTGCGGCATGCCTGGTGGTCTCGGTGGGCTTGATCGCGCTGGGCCCCGGGGCGATGCACCGATCCGAGGCCCGAGGCCGCAAATCGCCCGAGTCATGACCCTCGAGTGGACGCTCTTTGCGCTGGCCTGCGCCGTCGTGGCGGCGCTGGTGGCTTGGACCCACCCGGGGCGTGGTCGGGGCCTGGCCTGGGGGCCCGTGGGCGCGGTCACGGGCGCGCTGGTCCTCGCCGCCGGTGTGGGATGGGTCTGGCAATCCGGGCGCACCGCGGTGGCGGTCCGCGAGGCGGCCTTCCGTCCGAAGGTCCCGCGCGAGACACCGCACTCGGGCTATGTCTCCAGTGACCAGTGCGCCTCGTGCCATCCGGGTCCGCACCAGTCGTGGCACGACTCGTTCCATCGGAGGATGACCCAGAAGGCGACGCCAGAGGCGGTGCTGGGCGACTTCGACCACCGGGAGTTCACGGTCGACGGGCACCCCATCCGGCTCGAGCGGCGTGGCGACGAGTTCTGGGCCGAGATGGTCGACCCGGACTGGACCCACGACCAGGCCCGGGCCCGGGCCGGCTGGAAGGGGTTCCGCGTCGAGGACCCGGCACGCGCCCCCCGGGTCTGGAAGCGCGTCGGCATGACCACCGGCTCCCACAATTTCCAGGCCTACTGGGTGCCCGGACGCCACGGCAACCTGCAGTTCTCGCTGCCGATGGCCTGGCTCGTGGAGGAGAAACGATGGATCCCCCGCAAGGACACCTTCATCCGCGATCCCGAGGCCCCCTCGCCCAACCAGATCTGGAACATCAACTGCATCCAGTGCCATGTCACCGGGGGCGTCCCGGGCCGGGACCCGCGCAGCGGGCTCATCGAGAGCCGTGTCGGCGAGATGGGCATCTCCTGCGAGGCCTGCCATGGCCCGGGCGAGGCCCATGTCCAGGCCCACCGCAACCCGCTGCGCCGGTACCTGCGGCACCTCGGGGCGCGCGAGGCCGACCCCACCATCGTCAACCCGGCCCGCCTGGGACCGAGGGCTTCCACCCAGGTCTGCGGCCAATGCCATGGCGTGAAGTTCGTCCACGGGTTCGACGAGTACCTTCAGGCGGGCTTCTCGTACCGGCCCGGCGGCGAGATGGAGCCGGCGACGCCGCTGCTGCGCCATCCGGGCTTCCGGGATCCGAAGGGGATTCCCCCGGAGATCACCGGAGACCCCCAGGCCATGGACAACATCTTCTGGCCGGACGGGATGATCCGGGTCACCGGCCGCGAGTACAGTGGGCTGCACGAGTCGGCCTGCCACCTCAAGGGCGGCATGACCTGCCTGTCCTGCCACTCCATGCACGACGCCCCGCCCGACGACCAGTTGCGGCGCGACCGGATCGGCGACCAGGCCTGCCTGCAGTGCCACCCGTCGATCGCGGCCAATCCCACGGCGCACACGCACCATGCGGCCGGTTCGTCGGGCAGCGCCTGCTACGCCTGCCACATGCCGCATGCCACCTACGGGCTGCTCAAGGCCGTGCGCAACCACTACATCGACAGCCCCTCGGCCCAGTCCACCCTCGAGACCGGCCGGCCCAACGCCTGCAACCTCTGTCACCTCGACCAGACCCTCGAGTGGACCGCCCGGCACCTGGCCGCCTGGACGGGCAAGCCGGCCCCGGCCCTCCCGGCCGAGCACCGCACGGTGTCGCTGGCCGCCCTGCTGATGACCCGGGGCGACGTGGCGCAGCGGGCCCTCGTGGCCGCCAACGCCGCCCATCCCGAGGCCCGCGCCGTGTCCGGGACCGGGGTCCTGGTGCCCCACCTCGTCGAACTGCTCGACGATCCGTATCCGGCCGTGCGGGAGATCGCGGCCAGGTCGCTGCGCTCGATGCCGGAGTTCCGGGAGGTCTCCTCGGTCTCGATGGGCGAGGAGGCTGGGCGGCGCCAGTTCCGTGCCGGCATCGAGGCGCGGTGGAAGCCCGCCGCGCCGGGTGCCTTGGGCGCCGCCGCGCTGCTGGGTGCGGACGGGCGGCTCGACCGCGCGCGCCACGCCGAAGTGCTGCGTCGCCGGGACCCCCGGGTGATGGACCTCATCGAGTAGGCTTGAGGGGTTCCCTCCGCTTGCCGGCCGACGGCCCAACGCGCCGGCTTTTTCTGGTGCGCTTTCGGAGGGGTCTGGGAAGATCCGGACAAAACCTAGAGACCTCGACCGCCCCATGAGCCCCGGCCCCAGGATCCCAGCGACCCTCCTCCCCGTCCTTCGCCCGAGACGTGCCGCCCGGTGGCGGTCCGCCGCGTGTCGTGTCGTCGTCCCGATGCTGGCCTGCGTTGCCGCGTTCGCGACACGGGCCCATGACTGGCCCGAGTTCCGCGGGCCCACCGGGCAGGGGCTCTCGCCCGCCAAGGGCGTGCCGATCCGCTGGAGCGGCAGCAGCAACGTGGCCTGGAAGACGGCGATCCCTGCGGCCGGCTGGTCCTCGCCGGTGCTGGTCCAGAAGAAGGTCTACCTGACCGGCGCCACGACCCGGAACGCCTCGGGTGCCCTCGACCTGGCGGTGCTCTGCCTCGACGCACGATCGGGCAAGGTGCTCTGGACCGCCCAGGTGCTCTCGCCGGAGAACGGCTCGAGCCTCCACCGCAAGAACAGCTACGCCAGCCCGACGCCGGTGGTGGCCGATGACCGGATCTACGCGCATTTCGGCCACCTCGGCACGGTGTGCCTCGACCTGAAGGGGCGCGTGGTCTGGCGGCAGACTTCGGTGGTGTATCCGCCGATGCATGGCAACGGCGGGTCGCCGGTGCTGGCGGGCGACCTGCTGGCCTTCAGTTGCGACGGTTCGTCCGAGCCCTTCATCGTGGCCCTCGACAAGAAGACCGGCCAGGTGCGCTGGAAGACCCGCCGCCCGAACGACTCCGTGCCGCGGAAGTTCTCCTTCAGCACGCCGCTGCTCATCACCCACGCCGGCCGCAAGGAACTCATCAGCCCGGGCGCCGGCGGCATCTACGCCTACGATCCGGCCAGCGGCAGGCAGCTCTGGCAGGTGGGCACGGGCAACGGGTTCTCGGTGGTTCCGCGCCCGGTGTATGCCCACGGGATGCTCTTCGTGAACACCGACTACGATTTCCCCAAGCTCTTCGCCATCCGGCCCGGCGGCGACGGGGACGTGACGTCCACGCACCTGGCCTGGCAGACCGGGCGGGGGGCCCCGAGCACGCCGTCGACCCTGGTCGTGGGCGACGAGTTGTACTTCGTCTCCGATGCCGGCATTGCCACCTGCGCCGATGCGCGGACCGGCCGGGTGCATTGGAACGAGCGCCTCGGCGGCGGGTTCTCGGCCTCGCCGGTGCTCGCCGAGGGGCGGGTCTATTTCCAGAACGAGGAGGGCGTGGGCTTCGTGGTCAAGGCGGGCACGACCTACGAGCTGCTGGCGCGCAACGAGCTGGGCGAGCGCACGCTGGCCAGCGCCGCCGTCGACGATGGGGCCTTGTACCTGCGCGGCGCCGAACACCTCTACCGCATTGGCGCGAAGTGATCGCCGGCAGCGGGAGGCAGGGTCAGTCCCGCAGGTAATGGCAGGTGTAACCGCCCGGGTTCTTGACCAGGTATTTCTGGTGGTAGCCCTCGGCCGGGTACCAGATCGAGGCCGTGGTGATCTCGGTCACGATGGGACGGCGCCACTTGCCCGAGGCGTTGACGCGGGCCTTCACGGTCTCGGCGGTCTTCCGCTGGGTGTCGTTGAAGACGAAGATGGCCGAGCGGTACTGGGTGCCCACGTCGTTGCCTTGGCGGTTGAGCGTGGTGGGGTCGTGCATGCGGAAGAACCAGCGCTCCAGCAGCACCTCGAGCGACAGCACCTGGGGATCGAACACCACCTTCACCGACTCGGCGTGGCCCGACTTGCTGTCGTGGGTGTCGTCGTACTTCGGGTTGGGAAGCCAGCCGCCGGTGTAGCCGGCCTGCGTCTCCCGGACGCCGGGGATCTTGCGCAGGATGTCCTCCATGCCCCAGAAGCAGCCCCCGGCCAGGTAGATGGTCTCTGGCCCTTGGGCGGACTTGGCGGCAGGCGGAGGGGTGGCCTGCGTCGCGGCGGCGACGGGCGGGTTGGTCGGGGAGTTCGGGTTCATGGGGGACTTCTTCGCGGGGGCGGGTGCCGTCGATGCCCGGGGCTTGGGCGGGGCGCCCAGGGGCTTCTGGGCATCCGGTGCCTGCGGAGCCGCCTCGACCTGGCCCCGGTCCAAGGCGATCCATGCGGCCAGGACGCCGAGGGCGGCCAGGGTGGGAATCCATCGTCGCATGGCAGGATCGATAGCCCGAGCCACAGGGGACGCAACCGTCAAATGCGCCCCGGGGCCCGCGTGGGTGCGCGCCGGCTCGGCGGCCGGAGGGACACCTGGAGGGAACGCCGGCTTGATCTCTGGGGGCAGGACGTCAGGGTCGGGCCCAACACCGTGTCCATCGACTGCAATCGTCTTCCCGACGGCTTCCTGTTCCGCGCATGAATCCCTTCGCTTCGATCTCCCGCCTCCGCCGGCCGATGCTCCCGCCGATCGCGAGGTCCGCGGCCCTCGCGGCCATGGTCGTCCTCACCGGGGTGCTGCTGTCCGCAGCCGAGCCCTCCCCGCCGGTCTTCCCCGGCACGCAGCCGCTCACCCAGACCGGCGATCTGGCGGCCGCCCTGGTCGGCGGCATCGACCGGTACCTCGACCGGGTGCTGGAGGCCGCGCCGGCCGCTCGGGCGCGCCATTGGAACCGGGATCTCTCCTCGCCCGAGGCCTATGGGCGGTCCATCGAGACCAACCGGCAGCAACTGGCCCGCATCCTCGGCGTCGTCGATCGCCGTGGGCCGGTGCTCCTGAAGGCGTCGGCCCCGGTGTCGGCGTCGGCCTCCGGCAATCCGGCCGAGGTGGGTCGCGGGCGCGGGTTCCGGGTGCTGACGGTGGGCTGGTCGGTCTTCCGCGGCGTCGAGGCCGAGGGCCTGATGCTCGTGCCCGACGGCGAGGCCAAGGCCTCGGTGGTGGCCCTGCCCGACGCCGACCAGACGCCTGAGCAACTCGCAGGGCTCCAACCCGGCGTGCCTGAGGCCGACCAGTTCGCTCGCCGCCTGGCCGAGCGCGGCTGTCGCGTGCTCATCCCGGCGCTGGTCGACCGCTCCGACACCCACAGCGGCCTGCCCGGGGTGCGCAAGCTCAAGCAGTCGCAGCGCGAGGTGCTGTGGCGGGCGGCCTACGAGATGGGGCGGACCGTGCAGGGCTACGAGATCCAGAAGGTGCTGGCGGCGGTCGATTGGCTGGAGTCGCAGAGGCCGGCCTCGGGGGCCCGCGTGCCGGTGGGGTTGATCGGCTACGGCGAGGGCGGGTTGATCGCCTGCTTCGCCGGGGCCTTGGATCCCCGCATCGAGGCGACGGCCGTCAGCGGCTACCACGTGAACCCGCGCCTCCACGACGAGCCCATCTACCGCAACGTCTGGTCGCTGACGGACCAGTTCGGCGCGGGTGAGATCGCGGGTCTGATCGCCCCGCGCGGTCTGGTCTGGGTCGGCGGGCGTTTCCCCGAGACGCAGTACCCGAACCCACCCGGCCAGTCCCATCAGGGAGCCGCGCCGGGCCGGCTCGGTCGCCCGGATCCCGAGGTCTCGCGCGCGGTGCTGGAGCAGGCGGGCGCGTGGCTGGCGGGAGTCCCCGGAGTCGACCAATGGAAGCTCGTAGCGGCCCAGCCCGAGGAGCTGTTCAACGACGAGGCGATCGATGCCTTCGCCGGTCGGTTGGGTGCGTCGGAGGCGGCCAGCGGGTCCTCTCAGGTCTCGGCCCTCCAGCCCTTGCCCGACAACACCGCGCGCCAGTTGCGCCAGTACTCGCAGATCCTCGAGGACACCCAGTGGCTCATGCGCGAGGCCGAGTTCACCCGGGCCGAGTTCTGGAAGAAGGCCGACCGCAAGAACGCCGAGACCTTCGCCCAGAGCGCGCGTCCCTACCGCGATCTGCTGCAACGCGACATCCTGGGAACCATCCCTCCGGCCTCGCTGCCGCCCTCGCCGCGGACCCGCAAGCTCATCGAGACCCATGGCATGACCGCCTACGAGGTGATGCTCGACGTGCATCCGGACGTGGTGGCCTACGGCATCCTCGTCGTGCCGCGCGGGATCCGCCCCGGGGAGAAGCGCCCGGTGGTGGTCTGCCAGCACGGGCTCGAGGGCCGCCCGACCGACGTGGCCGATCCGCGCATCGACGCCGGCGCCTACCACACCTACGCCTGGCGCCTGGCCGAGCGCGGTTTCGTGACCTTCGCGCCGCAGAACTGCTACATCGGCGAGAACCGCTTCCGGCAGGTGCTGCGCAAGGCCCAGCCGCTCAAGCTCACGCTCTGGTCATTCATCCAGCGCCAGCATGAGGTGATCCTCGACTGGCTGGCCTCGCAGGACTTCGTGGACCCCTCGCGCATGGCCTTCTATGGCTTGAGCTATGGCGGCAAGACGGCCATGCGCATCCCGCAGGTCATCGACCGCTACTGCCTGAGCATCTGCTCAGCCGACTACAACGAGTGGATCTGGAAGAACGTCTCGGCGCGATCGTCCTACTGCTACCTCTATTGGGGCGAGTACGACATGCCGGAGTTCAACCTGGGCAACACCTTCAACTACGCCGAGCTGAGCTGGCTGATGATCCCACGCCCCTTCATGGTGGAGCGCGGTCATGACGACGGGGTCGCGCCCGACGAGTGGGTGGCCTACGAGTTCGCCAAGACTCGCCGCCAGTACGTCAAGCTGGGCCTGGGCGACCGCACCGAGATCGAGTATTTCGACGGCCCCCACACCATCCACGGCAAGGGCACCTTCGAGTTCCTCCACCGCCACCTGCGCTGGCCCAAGCCCTGAGCGCCTCCCCACGAGTCCCCATGAGTGCTGAAACCATCCGCCGCCGCCCATTCCTCCAGATGGCCGGGATGGCCTGCGTGGCCACCGCGGCCGGAGGCATCACCCGCGCCGAGGACACCGCGCCGGACTTGCACATCGAGGGCTATGCCGGCCAGGTGAGCTATCCGCAGGGAGGCGAACTCACCTTGCATGTCTCCGCCAGCCAGCGCCGCTTCTCGGTGGAGATCGCGCGCTTGGGGGCGCGGCCCGAGGCGGTCTGGAAGGGCACGTCGGACGCCGGGGCCGTCCATCCCATCCCGGCCAACGCCTCCTCGCAGGGATGCGCTTGGCCGGTGGCAGTCCGGGTGCCCATCGGTCCGGAGTGGAAGTCGGGCTACTATCAGGTGCAGTTCCGGCTGGAGGACCGCGGCGGCGACTTCGTGCGGCGGACACGCCGCGTCGCGGAGTCGACCTGCTTCTTCATCGTGCGGGCCGCCCAGCCGGGACGGGATTCCCGGATCCTGCTGCAGTTCGCCACGAACACCTACAACGCCTACAACAACTGGGGCGGCTTCAGCCTCTATGCCTACAACGGGCGCGGTGGCAACCAGGGGCACCGGGTGTCGTTCCTGCGCCCGCCGGGCTCGCTCTTCCCGAACTGGGAGCAGGCCTTCGTCGAGTGGGCCGAATCGCAGGGCTACACGCTGGAATACGCCGCCAACGGCGACCTCGAGTCGCACCCCGAAATCCTCAAGGCGTACAAGCTTGTCCTGAGCGTCGGTCACGACGAGTACTGGTCGGCCCCCATGCGGGATCACCTCGAGAAGTTCATTGGCGACGGCGGAAACGTGGCCTTCTTCAGCGGCAACACCTGCTGTTGGCAGGTGCGCACCGAGGACCATGGTTCGGCGCTGACCTGCTGGAAGCAGAACGTCCAGCAGGACCCGGTGTTTGTGGCCCGGGGCAGTCAGGCGACGCTCTCCACGCTCTGGAGCCACCACCTGGTGAAGCGGCCCGAGAACCAGCTCACGGGCGTGGGGTTCCTGTGGGGCGGCTACCACAAGAGCCATGGCCAACTCATGGACGCCTCGGGCGGATTCGACGTGCACCGGCCCGACCACTGGGTCTTCGCGGGCACCTCGTTGAAGGCCGGCGGGCAATTCGGCGCCAAGGACACCATCGTGGGCTACGAGTGCGACGGCTGTGAGCTGGAATGGACCGGAGGTGTTCCCAAGCCCACCCATCGCGACGGGACGCCGGCCACTTTCGAGGCGCTGGCGACGGCCCCGGCCCAATGGCATCCCGACGACTGCGAGTGGTACGAACGCTGGCAGCCCGGTCGCAAGGGCCACGCCGTGCTAGGCACCTACACCCGCGGCGGCACGGTCTTCACCTGCGGCTCCACGGACTGGTCGCACGGGCTCCGCGGGCGGGATCCCATCGTCGAGCGCATCACCCGCAACGTCCTCGATCGCTTGGGTCGATGAAGAGCGCTGTTTTTCCTGTGGCGGCCTGGGCCGTGATCGTCGGGCTCGGGTGCGCGGTGTTCCGGACGCAGGCCCAGGGTTCGACGCAAGGCCCGGGCTCCAGTGGCGTGCTCGCGTCCTCGGTCGATTTCAACCGCGACGGAGTGCCCGAGACACTGGTCAACGAGCCCGGCAAGACCCTCCTCCACAAGCCCGATGGCCGGTCGGCCGAATTCCAATTCCCGGTGGGCGTCTCGGTGCTCGACGCGCGGGGCGGCGATGCCGGGTTGAGGCGGATCGACTTGAATGGCGACGGGTTCGACGACCTGTTGCAGTCCAATCCCGAGGGCTACGCCATCCACCTCTGGAACCGGAACGTCCAGCCACACCTCGGGTGGACCCTCGGATGGTCGCAGTTCGTGCGGTCCGGCCTCCGTACCGGGGCTCCGGACGAACCTCCGTCCCTCGTCGGGGCCGCCGTGCGCCTGCAGGGCGGATTCCTGGTCGTCGATCGACCGCCGGTCGCCGGTGGGCCGGCCTCCCGCACCGAGCGGCTCAACGTGCGCGACCTCATCGCCGTGCGCATGCCGCCGCCGAAGTCGCCGACCGAGGCCCTGGCGTCCATGCGATTGGCCGAAGGGTTCCAGATCGAGCTCGTGGCGTCGGAGCCCCAGGTGATCGACCCGGTGCACCTCGACTGGGATGACCGGGGGCGCTTGTGGGTGGTCGAGATGCGCGACTACCCGCTGGGTCTCGATGGCCATGGAAAGCCCGGGGGGCGGGTCGTGGTCCTTCAGGACGACGACGGCGACGGCCGTATGGATCGTGCCGTGCCGTTCCTGACGGACCTTGCGTTCCCCACCAGTGTGATGCCCTGGGGAAAGGGGGCGCTGGTGGCCACCGCGCCGGACCTCCTGTACGCCGAGGACACCGACGGGGACGGGCGGGCCGATGTGCGCCGGGTGCTGTTCACGGGCTTCACCGAGGGCAATCAGCAGCACCGCTTCAATGGTTTCGAGTGGGGGTTGGACGGGTGGCTCTACCTGGCCAATGGCGACAGCGGAGGGACCGTGACGTCGGTGGCCACCGGCAAGACGTTGTCCTTGAGCGGGCGCGACCTGCGCCTCCGGCCCGAGACCGGCGAGATGGAGACCGTGTCGGCGCAAACCCAGTTCGGTCGCCGTCGCGACGACTGGGGGAACTGGTTCGGCAACAACAACCCCACCTGGCTGTGGCAAGTCACCATCCCGGAGCACTACCTGCGCCGCAATCCGAAGGTGGCGGTCCGGCGGGTGAGCCGCATGCTGGCCCAGCGCGAGGACTCCACGCGCACCTTCCCGGTGTCGGCACCCTTGGAGCGCCCGAACCAGCCGTGGTCGCTGAACCATGTCACCAGCGGATGCAGTCCGACGCCGTATCGCGACGATCTGTTCGGGTCGGCCTACGCGCACTCGGTCTTCATCAGCGAGCCGGTCCACAACGTGATCCACCAGGAGGTCTTGAGCGCCCGAGGCAGCGCTTTGCACAGCCAGCGCGCCGTCGGCGAGGAACGATCCGAGTTCCTGGCGAGCACCGATCCGTGGTTCCGGCCCACGACCCTCAAGGTGGGTCCAGACGGTGCCTTGTATGTGGCCGACATGCACCGCTTCGTGCTGGAGCATCCGGAGTGGATCTCGGCCGAGATGCAGGCCCGGGTGAACCTGCGGGCCGGTGAGGACCGCGGCCGCATCTACCGCATCCGGCCGCGCGGTGCCCCGCGTCGCGCGATCCCCGACCTGACACGCCTCGACGCCGCAAGCCTCGTGGCCGCCATGGATTCACCCAACGGATGGCAGCGCGACCGGGTGCAACGGGCGCTGGTCGACCGGGCCGGGGCGGCCACCGTTCCGGGCCTGCGTGCATTGCTCTTGCCGGATCACCGTCCGCAGGTGCGGGTGCAGGCCCTGGCCACGCTCGGCCTCCTGGAGGGCGGGCTGGATGCGGCCACGGTGATCGCGGCCCTCGGCGATCCCCACCCGGGAGTTCGCCGTCAGGCCCTGGAGCAATCCGAACCTCTGGCCAGGTCGTCCCGGCCACCGGCATCGCCGGAGGTCTTCACGGCGGTGGCCGCCCTGACGCGCGATCCCGAGGCGTCGGTTCGCCTGCAGGCGGCGTTCAGCCTGGGCCAGTGGCCGGCCGAGAGGGCCGAACCGGTGCTTCGCGAGTTGGCCGCCCGGGAGTCCGGCGACGAACTGATCCTCACGGCCATCCAGACCTCCTTGCGTCCCGAGAGCTCCCTCTTCGCCGAACTGAAATCCGGCCGGAAGCCCGCGCCCGTCGCGACGATGCCCGTCCTCCAGCCGAGTTCGGCCGATCGGGCGCAGGTCATCGCGCAGTATGCCGCCGGCACCGCCTCGCTGAAGGGCGACTCGAGACGGGGCCATGCCCGCTTCACCGCACTCTGTGCCGGCTGTCATCGCCTGCGGGGCGAAGGCCAGGAGTTGGGGCCCGATCTCGGCATGGTCGCCGGCAAGCCGCTCGACTGGATGCTCTCGGCGATCCTGGATCCCAACCGGGCGGTCGAGGCGCGCTACCGGGCTTGGACCCTGCAGCTCACTGGCGGCGACTCCCTCACGGGGCTCATCGCCGCCGAGACGGCCAACAACCTGGTGATCCGACAGGCCGGCGTGCCCGAGCTGGCCGTCCTGCGTTCCGACATCCGCAGCCTGTCCCCCCAGGCCGTCTCCCTGATGCCCGCCGGGTTCGAATCGGCCCTCCCGCCCCAGGACCTCGCCGACCTGCTGGCCTGGATCCGCGGAGAGTGAGGGGAGTGGGGCTGATGCTCTGCGGAAAGCCAGCCTCACTCCTGCTGGAAGCCCAGCAGGCGGCGGGCCTCGGGCAGCAGGAAATGGAAGTCGGTGAAGGGCTCGAAGCCGATGTCCTGCCAGCGCACGCGGCCCTCGCCGTCGATGAGGAAGACCCCGTGCAGCGGGGTGCCCTCGAAGTCGTCGTGGGCATGCCATTGCCGGAAGGACGCCAGGGTCGGATCGGCGGCCAGTCGGAAGGCGATCCGGCCGTCCTTGCCGGCCTTCTCCCGCGTCTTGGCCAGGCCCTCGACGGTCTCGGTGCTGATGGCGAGGATCTCGATGCCGGCCTTCTTGAAGTCCTCGGTTCGCGGGGCCAGGAGGCGCAGTTGCTCCACGCAGTGCAGGCAGCCGCCGCCGAGGTAGAAGACCAGCAGCACTGGGCGCCCGTGGAAGTCGGACAAGGCGACAGGCTTGTCGTCGGAGCCCATGACCGACAGGGGCGGGGCGGGTTGCGGGGTCCAACGGAACGATCCCAGCGAATCGAGCGCGGGCCGGGTGCCGGAGTCGGCCGGGTAGGCCGGTGCGGGTCGCCAGTCCTTGGCGGCGTCGGAAGCCTTGGAGGCCGCGACGACCGGGGCCAGTCGGCGGACGATCGGCAGGTCGGTGTCCATCCAGGCGGCCAGGCCCCGCAGCGTCGCGAAGGTGGCCAGGGCCTCGTTGGTCTTGCCCGCCTTCCATTGGAGTTCGGTCAGGAGCGCCAGCGGATGCACCTGGTTGGCTTCGGCATCGACCGATTCGCGGGCCAGCTTCAGGGCCTTGTCGCGGTCGCCGGCCTGGAACCACATCGCGGCGAGGCGCTCCTTGGACACGGTCTTCAGGCCCTCGAGGCGCTTGGCCAGGTCGTTGGTCTCGCCGGCGTGCAGGTCGAGCCCCACGCGCAGTTCCTCGATGAAGTGGCCGAGCGTCTCCATCGGCTCGCCCGTGCGTTTCACGGCCTCGGCCATCGCCGCATCGATCTCGCCGCGGCCCTTCTTGTCGGCCTTGGCCTTGGTCTCCGCCGCATCGACGTGGGCCCGGCGCTCGTCGCGCAGCCGCGCGATGGCCGCCTCGATGGCCTCGATTTGGCCGGACACGCCCACGCGATCGCCCTTGCCGAGGTGCGCCAGCCCGACCAGCCGGGCGCGGCGTCCCTGCTCCTCGGCCAGCGCCGTCGGTTCCAGGTAGGGCGTCTGGGACAGGCGCAGGGTCTCGTCCCACAGCTCCCAGCGCAGCAGCGTCTCCATCAGGCGGCGTCGGCCGTGGGCCGCGGTGCCGCGCTTGTCGTAGGCGATGCCGTTGGTCTGAAGGTCGAGCGTGTTGAGGGCCGGATGCCGGGGCATCTCGATCAGGTTGGCCGACAGGTCGACGGCCCGGCGCGCCTGGCCGAGGTAGTTGTAGGTCTGCACCAGCCACTCGCTGTTGTGCGCGTAGTTGTGGATCTGGTCGGGCAGCAGGCGGTCGGCCATGAGCTGCGTGTTGTCGACCCGCACCGAGGCCTCCTGCTGCCAGGCCATGTCGGGGTAGCGCTTGAGCTTGTTGAAGGTGTGCCCGGCCATGTGCCACTGGTGGGCCACGCCCAGGGAACTCTGTCCGGACTTCGAGGCCGAGGGCACCGCCCGGATGGCCGACTCGTCCTTCTCGCCGTCCCACAGGTGGATGCGGTAGTGGTGGGCCGGGTGCATCGGTTGCTGGGCGAAGATCTCTTTGAGCAGCGACTCCACCGCTTGCGCGCTGCCGATGGGCCAGCCCTTGTACCCGCTGTCCCACAGGTGGACCGCCAGGAAGGCCTTGGCCTCCACGTCGTCGGGGAACTCGAAGATGAGGTTCTCGAGCGCCCGGGTGTAGTCCCGGCGGCGGTCCTTCTCGTCGCGCTTCGGGTCCTTGTGGAACTCGGCCAGCGACTCGATCCACAGCCGCTCACGGCGGGTGACCGGGGCCTTGCGGCGGTCGGCCTCTCGGATGAACCCCGCCGCCCGGGCGGCGTTGTTGGCGTTGGCCATGGCCATGCCCCAGTAGGCCATGGCGCAGTTCGTGTCGTGGAAGGCCGACTCCCGGAAGGAACGCTCGGCCTCCAGGTACCAGAACCCGTGCAGTTGCCCCACGCCCTGCAGGAAGAAGCCCTTGGCCGGGTCGTTGGTGGTGGTGATGTCGAAGCGGATCTCCGGCATGCCCGCCATCCGCCGGGCCCGCTGTCGCGGACCCTCGTTGAAGACCTGACCATGCATGGAATGGCCCGGATCGACGGTCTTGGCGTCGTCGGGTGAGGCCTTCACCGGCTCGGCGGCACGGCCCACCCCGCAAAGGACGGCGCTCAGGAGCAGCATCCCCAACACCTTGGCATCACCACGCAATCGCATGAGGCGCAGGCTACCCGCTGGACCCGGTG
Organism: Verrucomicrobiota bacterium; assembly: GCA_016871615.1. Taxonomy (GTDB): domain Bacteria; phylum Verrucomicrobiota; class Verrucomicrobiia; order Limisphaerales; family UBA9464; genus SXXZ01. Next base: position 944 of record VHCX01000075.1, on the reverse strand, counting down.
AGCCAAAGGGCTTCTTGCGGGCCAAAGCGTCAACGCGCCTCGCGCAGGCAGTAGAGCCGGGAGGCAGTGCGGAGGAAGAGCCGGTCGCCGGCGATGGCCGGAGTGGCCATGCACAGTTCGCCCAAGCCGTTGACCCGCTCGAGGCGGTAGGGATCTCCGCCGCCCACCACGTAGGTGTCTCCGTCCTCGCTGAGGCAGAACACACGTCCGCGATAAGCCCAGGGCGAGGCGGTGAAACCGGCCGTCCCGTCGACCTTGAGTCGTTGCTTACCATAGAGTTCCCGGCCGGTCCGGGCATCGCGGCAGCTGAGAAAACCGAAGTCCCAAAGCACGTAGAACCGGCTGTCGTAGGCCAGGGGCGACGGGTTGTACGGGGCGGCGTTGGCTTCCATCCAGGCGATGGTGGCACTCTCCTTGGCCCCTTCCGGCAGGGTGAGGTCGCCGCCCCCGCCCGGTCGGATGGCGTAGACGGGTTTGTTGACCTTGAGGTTGTCGCCCACGTACCCGGCGCCCACATAGAGCAACCCATCGGCCTCGAACGGGGTGGGAATGACGATGGTGGAGGGCCCTTGCAAGTGCCATAGCACCCGGCCTTCCAGATCGTAGCTGCGGATCTGGTTGCGGCCCGGCACCACCAGTTCGCTGCGCTTGGGGTTCTTCCAGAGGTAGGGAGTGCTGAAGTTGCTGGGTTCGTCGCGCGGGACTTGCCACACGATCTTGCCGGTCTTGGCGTCGAAGGCGGTCAGGGTCGACGCCTCCTCATTGTCGTTCACCACATACACCCGGCCGCGGTGCAGGACGGGGGAGGAAGAGGTGCCCCATCCGTAGCGCATCTTCCGTGGGGGCAGCGGCTGCGACCAGACCACCTTGCCTTGAAGATCGAGGCAGAACAGGCCCACGGATCCGAACAAGACGTACAGGTGCTTGCCGTCCGTGACCGGGGT
>VHCX01000074.1 GCA_016871615.1 Verrucomicrobiota bacterium | reverse complement strand
ATCCCGGTGGCCACGAAGGACAACGGGTGCATGGCCTCGTCCAGGCGAAGGCCCTCGGTGTAGGGCCAGGGATAGTCGGGCATGCGCGCGATGCCCGGCATCTCGTCGGGTCGCAGCACCGTGGTGAAGGCCACGAACCGGGCCTCCGGCTTGGGCTTGGCCCGGGCGACGAGCGCGGCCAGCGGAAAGCCGCTCCATGGGACCACCATCGACCAGGCCTCGACGCAACGGAAGCGGTACACCCGTTCCTCCTGCGGGAAGCCCTGTAGCAGGTCCGCCAGGGAGAGCTGCATGGGCTTCTCGCAGAGTCCGCCGACATCGATCGTCCACGGGTCGGTGCGGAAGCGCCCGACGAGTTCCCTCACGCGGGTCTTCGTCGTGCTGAACTCGTAGTAGTTGTTGTAGCCGGTGGCCACCGACTCGTCGGAGAGCCTCAGGGTGGGGTTGAACTCGGGATTCCGCGAACCGGGGGTGAACCCTGGTCCCTTCGGCGCCGCGGGTGCCGGGGCGGGGGACGCCGGGGCCTGGGCCAGGGTCGGAAGGCCGACCGCCAAGCCTCCGCCGACGAAGCCGAGGGCTCGGAGGAAGTCGCGCCGGCGATGGTACACCGATTCCGGGATGATGGCACTGTCGGGCAGGTGCCACGGGGGACGCACGATCACATGAGCCATGGGCGGGAAGATGGCGTTCGGCGCGCATTTTGCACGTCTCTTTCTGGGTCCACCCCGCCGGGCATCGCCCGATCCCCGGCGGGCGTCGCCGCAGCGCGCACACCCGGCTGGTCCTTGAAGCTCAGGGCGATGGCGCTGGTGTGGCCTCAAGGGTCGTGGCGCGAGCAAGGGTTGCCGCTCCAATCCCCGTCAGCGCGGCATTGAGCAGCAGCAGCTCGAAGCCGAAACGGTACCCGCCGAACCAGCGGGCCGACTGGAGGTCGAGCAGCGCGCAGAGGGCGATGGCGCCGGCGCCGACCCACGGCAGGCGGTCCCCGCGCAGGCGCACCCGGGTTGCCAGTCCCAGGGTGAAGAGGCCCAGCAGGGGCCCATAGGTGTAGCTCGCCAGCTTGAGCACCAGGTCGATGACCGCGAATCGCGAGGCCAGCACCTGAAGCAGGCACAGCGTCAGGAAGAGCACGCCGGCGAAGGCCATGTGCACCCGGCGCCGGGTGCCCGCGATGCGTTGCTGGGACAGGTCGCGTCGTCGCTCGAAGCCCAGGAAGTCCACGCAGAAGCTCGTGGTGAGGGAGGTGAGCACCGAGTCGGCGCTGTTGAAGGTGGCCGCCGTCAGCCCGAGCACGAAGACCACGGCCGCCGGGGTTCCCAAGTGACCCAGGGCGATGCGCGGGAACAATTCGTCGGTGCGGTCGGGCAGGGGGATGCCCCGGGCCTCGGCGAACCGGAAGAGCAGGGCCCCGAGCACGAGGATCGCGAGCGTGACGAGGACCATCACCGGCGTGAAGAGCCAGAGGTTCCGTCGCGCCTCGGGCAGGGTGCGGCAGGAGAGGGTCTTCTGCATGTTGTTCTGGTCGAGACCGGTCATGACGACCGCCAGGGCCGCGCCGCTCACGAGCTGTTTCCAGAAGAAGCCCGGGGAGCGCCAGTCGCCGTTGAACACGGTGGTCTCCGGGCCGGCGGCGAGGTTCCGGACCAGTTCGGCCGCTCCCCAGTCGAGGCCCTTCATCAGGGCGCCGATGCCCAGCGCGACGCCCAGCACCAGGAAGCCGCTCTGGAAGAGGTCGGTCCAGACCAGCGTCTGGATGCCGCCACGCAGCGTGTAGACCAGGATGAGCAGCACGGCGGCACCCGAGGTGAGCCAGAACGGGATGCCCCAGCCTTGGAAGACAAAGGTCTGGAAGACGGTCACCGCCAGGTACAGCCGGGCCGCCGACCCGAGCACGCGTGAGACGAGGAAGAAGCCGGAACCGGTCCTCTGGGCCATGCCGTCGAAGCGCTGGCCGAGGAACTCGTAGATGGAGGTCAGGCGCAGCCGGTAGTACTGCGGCAGAAGCACCCCGCCGATCACCGCGTAGCCGACGCAGTAGCCGAGCACCAGCTGCAGGTAGCCGAACCGGTCGGCGGCGACCTTGCCGGGAACCGACAGGTAGCTGACCCCGGAGAGCGTGTCGCCGATCAGCCCGAGCGCCACCCAGACCCAGGGCGAGCGACGGTTGCCGGTGAAATACCCGGCGTTGTCCGCGCAACGCCCGGTCCACCAGGCCAGCGTCAGCAGGCCGGCGAAGTAGGCGCCGACGCAGGCGAGGATGGTGGCCGGTTGCATGCGGTCGAGACAACCACGGTCGGCAGCCCACGGGCACGCCGAAAGTCGGGCCTGAGTTTCCCGGCTTTCCAGCCGGGGCGCCGTGCTGGTACCCAGACCTCATGCACTCCTATCAGGTCATCCGGGAAGTCCTGCAGTCCACGAGCGCCAAGCAGATCGCCGCCGACCTGGGGCTGTCGCTGTCGCTCATCTACAAATGGGCCGAGAAGCCGGATCCGGACGCGGCCACGGCATCGCACAACCCGCTGGACCGGATGGACCAACTGGTCAAGAGCACCCGCGACCTGCGGCTCATCCACTGGCTCTGCCAGCGGGCGGGTGGGTTCTTCATCCGCAACCCCAAGAACCACCACACGCATCCCGAGCACCTGATCCCGGCCACCAACGGCGTGGTGCAGGAGTTCGCCGACCTTCTGGCCGTCATCGCCAGCGCGGCGTCCGACAACCGGATCGACCCTGAGGAGGCCGTCAAGATCCGCAGGCGCTGGGAGGAACTGAAACGCTCGACCGAGACCTTCGTGGCCTGTTGCGAGGCCGGCAATTTCCATGCCCTCGGCAAGGACGCGGCCTGAGCCCGGCTTGGTTTGACCGGGTTTCCGGCTCAGCGGACCCACAGCACGCGGTAGAAGCGGGTGAGGTCCGGTGTCGGTTCCGGGGTTGCGGGTGATCCGGGCGATCCGGGCGAGGCGATCGGGGCCAGCGGTCGGCGGCGGACTTCGTCGCGGGGGGCCGGTCCCTGTTCGAGCACCGTCCAGACGGGGACGGTCAGGCGCTCGGAGGCTTCCACACGGTAGGTCTCGCCGGAGATCGTGGGCCACTCCAGCACCGGGCCGTCGGGCTTCGACACCACGGAGGCCCTGAAGGGATCGATCCACCCCGGGGTGCCATGGTCGGTGAGGCTCGGCAGCCAGCGGCGACCGTCGCCGAGGTAGGCGTTGACCGCGTCGCGACCCGCCAGGGGGCTCGACGGTTCGGCGAGCACCAGCGACCGGCCACCCCCATCGGCGCGCACCGGCCACGGGGCCCGGGTGCCGTAGGTGAACGACCAGAGTTCCGCTCCATCGGCCCCGAGCAGCGCCACGCGTTCGCCCGCATTGTCCAGCGCCCCGACCCAGGGACCCACCGTGTGGATGCCCGCCCGGGCGGCTGTCGAGCCGGGTGCCAGGTAGCGGCCGGCGAAACCGATGGGGTCGCGCACCGCCACCAGGGATGCTCCCGGAGCCAATGCCAGGCCGTCTGGGAAGACCAAGCCGATGCCGCCGGACAGCGCGCAGCGTGACACGTCCAGCGGGTCGGCGCCCGCGTTGCGCAATTCGATGAACTCCGACTCGCCTCCCGTCGACGGGTTGTAGTGGATCTCGGCCGGCAGCAGGTCCCCGGGTGCCGGTCGGCGCGGTGTGCGCAGGCGGAAGGTCGCGGCATCCAGCGCCGACCACGCGCCGGCGGCGGAGCGGACCCGGGTCGTGAGGGTGAGTTCCGAGTCGACCGTCACCGCGTCGGCGCTCCAGGGCTTGGCCGCCGGGGAGACGGCCCCGCCAGGCAGTCGCGGGTCGCTGCCGTCGCCCGTGTAGAAGATGGTGCCGGACGGGGCGCTGAGCTGTGGCCGGTAGCCCGGCGCCACCGTGCCGCCACGCACCTCGAACTTGGGCGGATCGAAGCTTGGATAGAACCCCCGGGCGCGTAGTTGGCCCAGCAATCCCTGGCTGCGTCTCGGGAAGAGTTGCGTGCGGATGGTGGCCGCCGCCCCTTCCCAGGTGGCCGGGGTGCGCTGGTTCCAGCGGGCGGATTCGGCCACGAGGCTGTCGGCGATCTCGCGCATCCGGAGGTCGAGGCGCCTCTCCATCGCCGCCGGGGTGAGTGCGCCGTCGTTGAAGAAATGGCGGTGGATCCGGTCGGCCAGCAGGGCGCGGAAGTCCGGGTGCCCCTCGCGGACCAAGGCCCCGAAGAATCCGCCCGGACCCTCGCGGTCGGTGCGGTTGAGGTTGAGCGCGCTGGTCCGAAGGAAGCCGTCGGCGTCGGCGATCCAGAACTTGAAGCCGGTGCCCGGGGCGATGGGACCGCAGCTGCGGAACTCCGATTCGCAGTCGCCGTAGGTCCAGAGCAGCATGAAGTCGATGAGGTGCGACACGTCGAGCCGGGTGCGTACCCGCTCGTAGCGGTTGCGATCGCCCCGGGCGCGTTCCCAGGGATCGAGGTTTGGCGGCTCCGGGGCGCCGATCACGAAATCATCGGTGACGTTGTCGTTGCCCATCACGGCCCCGTAATCGTCGCGGGAGCCGCCGAGGTAATCCGCCAGGAAACGCTCCGACAGCAGTTCCCGGCAGTCGTACTGCCCCCAGTAGGCCCCGTTGACGTAGACGTGCACGAAACGCCCGTGGGGATTGAGGCTGCCCATGTCGAGCATGCTGTCCTCGACGAAGCGTCCGGCCATGTAGAAGCCGCGCTCGGACATGTCGTGGGACCCGGAGCGGAGGTCGAGCTGGTCGAAGGAACGCACCGGGGTCCAGCCATGGTCGAAGCCGTCGAAGAGCGGGGCGCGGATGGCGTCGTCGCCGTACCGGTTGCGGCATTTGACCCGGAAGCTGCGCTTGGCAAACGTGGTCCAGGCGTTGCCGAAGCGGGAGAGCCCGCAGTTGACGTGTACCGACTCCCGACCGTCGGGCCAGAGGATCTCGAAGGACCCGGGTTTCTCCTCGTATTCCGGTTGCCCCGGCAGCGACAGGGCGATGGTGGGGATCGCACGCAGGCCGGTCCGCAGCCGGGCGGCCAGCGCGGTGTTCTGGGTGATCGTCCGGTTCATCGACGGCGAGGCGACCACATCCTCCACGAAGACGAAGGTGCGGGTCTGCAGCGGCGACGGGCGCGCACCCGCCCGGACGGCCCGGGCCCGGACCGACATCGTGCGCGCCACGTCGAGGCCGTTGGAGTAGACGAGGTTCGGTTCGGTCCCGTTGGTCGAGTAGAGGATCGTGGCGCCCACATCGGGGGCGGTCAGCACCAGTCGGAAGGGCCTGTCGTGGAAGCCCCGCGGGTGGCTCCACTCGGGGGCACGCACCCAGCCCTCGTGGGACGCTGCCACGTTCGGTCGGCCCGGCGTCGGGTCGAGCATCCGCCACTGGCCGGAGAGGTCCCGGCCGTAGGCGAGGTCCTCGCCGAGGGCGGGGTAGTCGACCCGCTGCAACGGCTCGCCCGAGGCGGCGTGTGGCACGAGCAGCAACGGGCCGCCCGAGCGGGCGAGCCGGAAACCCACGTGCAGATCGCCGGAGGCATCCAGACCACGATCGCTTCCCGAGGCGAAGACCACCCGCGACTGGTGCGGCTCGATCACCCACGCCGGGAAGGTCCATTTTCGGGGCCTGGCCGGATCGTCGCTGAGGCTCCAGCCTGCCAGATCCACGGGCTGGTTGCCCGGGTTGCGCAACTCGATCCAGTCGGTGGCATCGCCCGAGGCGGTGGCCAGCGCGAAGCGGTTGGCGGCGACCAGTTCGTCGATGCGGACCGGCAGCGACGAGCCGGGAATCTCGACCGACGCGGCGCGCACGAACACCCCGGCGGTGTTGGAGGCCACCAGCAGGTACTCGGTGGACCGGGCGGGCGTGAGGCGGATCGAACCGCGTCCATCCGCCGCGGTGAGCGAGCCAACCGATCCCCCGCCGGGATGGAGTTCCAGGCGGAGCACGTCCTCGACCTGCCAGGACAGCGTGCTCCCCGACGACGGGTCCGTGGCGGGGTCCACCCCGAACCTCAGGATGCCCACCTCGTTGGTCGGGCGGCCGAAGACGGCCACCTCGCGGAAGCCGATGAACCACTCGATGCCCCCGCCCGGGTCGGTCCGGCGCTTGTCCTCCAGGCCAACCCGCACGTAGCGCGCGAAGACCGGGCCACCGAAGTCGGTGTCGAAGGTGTCGGGGCGTCCGGTGATCCGCCGGGAAAAGACCGAATCGTGCCGCTCGTCGAAGAGCCGAACCGTGGCGTTGGTGAGCCGCCCGCCGATGCCGGAGGCGGCGATGGTGCGGACGCCGTGCAGGGCGAAGGTGCCTCCGAGGTCGACCTCCCAGTACCCGTCGACCGTCCGCTCGGTGGTCTTGGTTTCGGTGGAGACCTTGTCGTCATTGGCCCGGGCGGCCGGGGCGAGGCCGTCGGTGAGGCGCAGCATGGTGCTGCGCTTGAAGGAGGCGAGGTTGTTGGAGACCATCAAGCGGTCGAGCGTCGTCCCCGTCACCGGGGGTAGCGGGCCGAACGGGATGTCCGGCACTCCGGACACGCGAACCTCGGCCATGGCCACCTGCCGGGTGCCGCGGGCGTTGGTGCGGTCCCCGGGCAGGCCGATCCACACCGTGCGGGCGGTGACGCCGGCGGGCAGGTCGAGGCTCCAGGTGCCGGTGGCGTCGGCGGCGGGCAGTTCCTGCTCGAAGACCACTTGATCGTCCATGCGCAACAGACGCAGCACCAGGCCACGTCCAAGGGTGTCGTCCGGGGCGGCAGGTAGGACGCCCTCGACGCGTTGCAACCGGTGAATGCGCGACAGGCGTCCCCACCAGTGGCTGCCCGGCCGGTCGGCGGTCCGGCTGCTGGTGGCTTCGCGGTTGTCGGTGGCGAGGGAGGCCGGGGTGTCCGCGGCGGCGTCGCTGGACTGGCCGACCTCCACCAGCGGCAGGCGGGTGGGCGTGACCACCGGGCCGACGGGATTCGAGAAGCTCCGGGTGTCGAGGCGGTTTGCTCCGGCCGAACGGTCGGTGATGCCGGGGTCGGCCGACCAGGCCAGCGCGACCGTGCCCGCCGGGGCACCGGCGAACTCGAAGGCATAGCGGTCGGGCGCCAGTTCGGTGACGGCGGTGGCCGGCAGCCCTTGGAGGCGGAGTGCCGGGGCCGTGACGCCTCGCACCGGCTCGGTGAACACGATCTCGATCCGGGGTGCCGCCCCGATGGCCGCCCCGGGCGCCGGGGTCACCGACGCGACCTTGGGGGCGACGGTGTCGCGAACCCGTTCCTGCCAGACCGCATCCAGCATCAGCGCCCACACCAGGTCCGAACTGGTCGTTCCCGACTGGTGCACCTCGACGGCCAGCGTGTTGGTGCCGGGCTTCAGGCCCTGGCTCGCCCAGGGAAACGGGCCCTCCCAGGCGGCGTTGCCCACGCCCCGGTTGGCTTGGGTGGTCGGCAGCACGGCTCCCTCCTCCAGCCCCAGCCTCTGGGCTTCCGTCCCGTTGAGGAAGACCAGGGCGCCGTCGTCGACCAGCACGCTGGCCAGCAGTTCCAGCGAGAAGGCGTTGGTGACCGGGTTGACGAAGGTCGTCCGGAAATACGCGGTCGTGGGCAGCTTGCCGGCGGTCGCCGGCAGCAGGGTGGTCTTTGGTCCCGGAAGCTCGGATTCCTCCACATAGAGCACCCCGCCGCCTCCTGCCCACCCGGTGCGCTCATCGACCATGCCGGGCCATTGGGGTTGCGGCAGGATGCCGTCCACCCGGTACCGCCATGGGTGAAGCACCTCCACCAACCGGTTGGTCCGGTAGGGTCCGGCGACGCCGGGGTCGATGGTCAGTCGGGCCGGTGGGCTGGTGATCCGGGAGGCTCCGTCGATGACCTCGACGGCGATCGTGGTGTCGTGATCCGTCGCCGTGGTCAGGAAGGTCCACTCCGGGCCGGACGCTCCATCGACGGGTTTGCCGTTGCGTTGCCACCGGTACTGGAGCGCTGTCTCCCCCTTCGCCTCGACGCGGAAGCTCACCGGGTCGCCGATGAAGATCGTCTGGGCGGCCGGGGGGCGCAGAATTTCCTGCGCGCGCGCCAGACCGCCCGCCCCAACGAGCACCCAGAAGCCGACGAAGAGCCTCAACGCGGTTGGAACTCCATGGGCCGCGCGAGCTGGGAAAGCAATGGGTGCGTGCACGGTGTGGGGACAGGAACGATTCGTCTTAAAACTCGTTCCTCCAACCGGCGGAGCAACCCGAAAACGCTGGTTTCGTCGCCGTCGGGGGATGGGTCGACCCGGATTCCCGTCTTGCCTGGCCGGACCACCCGGGTCTTTCCGGCGTCATGAACCGGTCAGTCGAGGCCGTACACCGGAGTCGCCCGATCCTCGTCGTCCCGGTTGGTCCCGGGAGCGGGATCAGCACCGGGGCGGTTTTTCCGGGGCGCGGGGGCGTCGACCACCCCGGAAGCCCGCTTGGCCGGCGGCGTCTCGAGCAGGTTGCGCTGCCACGGCATGAGGTCGGACCAGGCCTCGGGATCGTGGCGGCCGAGCGCGAAGAGGGTGGCCTTCGAGGCGATGAGCGTCGGATCGATGCCCAAGTCGCGGGCGTTGAGGTCGCGCACCCGCGCCAACCGGTCCGAGACGTCGAGTTCGGCACGGGTCATGCGCCGCGAGTGGACCCGGATCGGACGGGGCAGCCGCTCTTCGGGGATCTCCAGGCCGCGCTGCACGGCCTCGAGCAGGCCCGCCCGACGTTTCGAGGTCAGGAAGTGGGGCGGGTTGAGACCCCGGTGGGTGCGGGTCTCGGCGGCGGCGGTGGCCAGTTCGGCCAACTGCTCATGCTTCAGGATGAAGAAGGGGGGACGACCGGTGCGCAGGGCGTCCTTCTCGCGCCAGTGCCACAGCTCGCGCAGGACGGCCAGGCCCAGCGGATCGAGCTTGTCATGACCCTTCGTGCGCCAGATGGCGTCCTCGTCGACCTGTTCGGGCTGGCAGCAGTCGCGGATGAGGCGCTCGCACGATTGCCGGTGCCACTCGACCCGGCCCAGCTCCTCCAGCCGCCGCTGCAAGGATTCCCGGAGCGGGTGGAGGTGGCGCACGTCGTTCAGCGCGTAGTCGACCATCGCCGGGGTGAGGGGGCGGCGGCCCCAGTTGGCCTTCTGGGAGCCCTTCTCGAGGGTGATCCCAAGGTGCGCGTTGAGCACGTCGTTGAGCCCGAAGCGGGGCTCCCCGACGATCCGGGCGGCGAGCATCGTGTCGAAGATCCGGGCGGGCTGGAAGTGGTGCCCCCGGAAGAGAAGCCGCAGGTCGTAGTCGGCCGCATGGAAGATGATGCAGTGGTGGTCCATGGCCTCCCACAGCGGTTCCAGATGGAGATCACCCAGCGGGTCCACCAGGAACTCCGCGCCGGGGACACCCACCTGGATCAGGCACAGCTTCTCCGGGTAGGCATGCAACGAGTCGGCCTCTGTGTCGAGCGCGACCCATTCGGACTCGCGCACGCGTGCCGCGAGCTCCCGCAGTTCGGCGGTGGTGCTGATCACTGGGGTATAATTTGTCCCATGCCAAAACCGAGGTGAAGCCGGAATTGTCGGCCCGGGACCAGATTCTGCGGCTGCGGATACGCCGGCGGGTGGTTGCCCTAGGTTCCCGTCTGGAACCGCCGGAAGGCCTTCAGCTCCGCCGGATGGGCCTTCCAGTAGCCCACCAGGGCGGACAGGGCCGCCAGGGTCTGGGGGGTGAGGTGGTGCTCGATGTCCTCGACCTCGCGCTCGACGGTCTCGGGCCCGAGCCCCAGCAGGGTCAGGAGTTCGGTCAGGGTGCGGTGCCGGTCCTTGATGTGGGCCGCGACCGCCGCCCCCTCGGCGGTGAGGGTGAAGCCCCGGTAGCGCTGGTAGTTGACGTACCCGCGCTTGGCCAGCCGCCTCACCATGTTGGACACCGTGGATGAACTCAGCCCCAGCGCCTCGGCGAGGTCGCTGACGCGCGCGTAGCCGTTGCGGTCCACCAGTTCCTGGATGCGCTCCAGATGGTCCTCGGTCGACTCCGACCGCGAGGGGGATCTCCGGTCGGCTTCCTGGCGGGCACTCATGGGTGCGGCTCCGGGAGGCTCCGCGTCAGTGGCTCCACTGGCGCGCGGCGGCCGTGCGGAGGCGGGGATCGCCTGAACCGGTCAGCTGGCTGAGCCATGGACCGCCCGGCCGTCCGAAGGCCTGGTGCAGCCATGCGACCTCGAGCGCGGCGCGCGGATCCCTCTGGGCCTTGCCCCAGGCGCTCGCGGCCGCGAGCACCTCGCCGGCATCCCGCTGGCGCAAGACCACCCGGGACTGCTCCTGCTCCCAGCCATTGGCCGAAAGGGTGCGGTCGAGCAGTTGCACCGTCGGCAACCGGGTCAGGTCGGTCGCCTTCCGGCCGGCCGTGCGACCCGAGGCGTTGGCCGTCACCCGCCAGATGCGCCCGTGCTCCTTGTCCCGGCGCGGGTCCCGGAAATCCACCTCGCCGTGCTGGATGATCGGGTTGCTCCAGTCGGCGATGTACAGGGCGCCATCGGGCCCGAGGCGTAGGTCGATCGGGCGAAAGGTCACATTGGTGGACCGCAGCAGGTCGGGCTGCTCACGGGTCTGGAAGGACGATCCGGAATCGTTCACCGAGAAGCGCACGACACGGTGCGCCCGGAAGTCGCAGGTGATGACGTTCTCCTGCCAGTCCTTGGGGAAGGCCGGGCTGTGCACCACCTCAAGGCTGGCGAACTTGGGGTAGTTGCCCGGGCTGATGCTGTCGGCCTCGCGGCGCATGTCCGAGTAGGTGAAGTAGGTCGCCCCGTCCATGGCGTGGTAGATGCCCTTGCCGCCGGCTCCGTCGGTGAAGAACGAATTGCCGTACTGGTCCCAGTGGTGGCCCCAGGGATTGCACCCTCCGCGGGTGAAGACCGACAGCGTCCAGGAGTCGGGGTTGAACCGCCAGATCCCACCCGAGTTGAGACGACGCACCCCGTGGGCCGTCTCGATATGGCTGTGGGTGTAGATCGACTGGTTCATGTAGAGGTGCCCGTCGTACCCCCAGCGAAGCGTGTGCAGGTTGTGGTGCGTGTCCTCGGTGCCGAAGCTCGAGAGCGTGACCGTGCGGCGGTCGGCCTTGCCGTCGCCGTCGGTGTCCTCCAGGTGCAGGAGTTGGTGGCTGGCCGCCACGTAGCAGCCGCCCTTGCCGTCGGGAACCACGCCGGTCGGGATGAGCAGCCCATCGGCGAAGACGGTGTGCCGATCGGCCTTGCCGTCGCCATCGGTGTCCTCGAGCACCACCACCGAGTCGACGGCGGGCTGACCGGGCTTGATCTGGGGATAGACCTCCGACGAGGCCACCCACAGGCGGCCCTGCGGGTCCCAGTTCATGTGGATGGGCTTGTGCAGCAGGGGGTTCTCGGCCCAGAGGCCGACCTCGATGTCCTCGGCGTGGTCGAAGACGGGCAGCGGTTGCTTCGAGACCTTGGCCCGGGAATCGGCGGCCGAGGCCGACTGGGCGGCATGCCGCGCGAGCAGGTCGCGGACCTCGGCGGCCACCTTCGGATCGGCCTGCTCCGACGGGCGGAGACCGGCGATGCGGGCGTCCCATTCGGCCACCATCGGGTCGAACTGCGGGATCTCCACGCTGTTGCGGCCCTGCTCATGCTTGCGGAAGCCGAAGAGGTAGGTCCAGTTGGCCGGGCGCCAGCGGTGGAAGAAGAGTTCGTTCTTGTGCTGGATGGCCGAGCGGAGCAAGCCCGTGTCGGCTCCTTTGGCCGGGGCCTGGATGCCGAGCAGTTCGGGCAGGCGGTCCGCCAGCATGCGGTAGCCGGTCTCGTTCAGCATGACCGGGCTCTCGTAGGTGACCATGCGCAGCATCGAGATGCGCCGGGTGGCCCCGAGGATGTCCACCACTGGGCTGCCGGACGACTTGCCTAGGGCGGCCAGCGCCTCGGCCACCTCGTTGAGGGCCTTGGAGCGGTTCGAGTCGGGACGTTCGCCCTGCTGCTGGATCGGAGTGAACAGCACGAAGCGAACCGGCTGGCCGCTGGCCTCGCCGATGGCCTTCATCAGGCGTCCGGTGTCGGCGATGAACTTCGCGAGGTAGGCCGCACGGGCGTCCGGCGACGCCGTGTCGGCCACTTCGAGCGCCGCGGTCATCCCGTAGCTGAGGATGGCGACCGACGGCTTGGCGATGGCCACCTGCTCCTGCACCCGCTTGAGCCAACTGTCCTCCGACTTGTTCCAGTCGAAGCTGGCGCGGGCCTTGCCGAGCGGGGTGTCGGCGGCCCAGCCGAGGTTGCGGAAGGTCACGCGGCGGTCGGCGTAGGCGGCCGTCAGCGCCGTCTCCAGATGTCCGTAGTCGACCTCCCGCTCGAAGAAGGTGTCGCCGATGAAGAGCACCCGGTCGCCCTCCTTGAGGGTGAACCTCGCCGGCTCGTCGGCAGCGGCGGCGGAAACAACCCGGCCCAGGCCGAGGAGAAGGACACAAAGCCAGAGGCGGATTCGGTGGCCGAGGAGCATGGCGACAGGATGCCGGGAAACCTCGGGTCCGGGGAAGCAGGAAAGCGGGGAGGGGGAATGGCCGGGTTGGCTGCCGGTCGGACTGCGGCGATCGAGGGGGGCCGGGGGACGGCCTGCCTTGATCAAGGCCGAGGCTTGCGGTCAACCTGCGGGCCGATGACCGAGTTCTTCGACACGCATGCGCACCTGGATTTCCCGGACTACGCCGGAGACCTCGGGGCGGTGGTGGAGCGTGCCACGGCGGCGGGGATCACGCGGATTGTCACCATCGGAACCACGCTGGAAGGCAGCGCCCGGGCCGTGGCCATCGCGGAACGCTTTCCGTCGGTGTATGCGGCCGTGGGGGTGCATCCGGGCCACGTGGATGAGTCACCGGGTGAAATCCGGCCCGCACTGCGCGATCTGGCCCGGCATCCAAAGGTGGTGGCCATCGGCGAAACCGGTCTCGATTTTTTCCGCCGCCCGGGCGAGCCCGAGCCGGATTCGGTCGCCGATGCTACCAATCGCATGAAACAGGCGTCGCTGTTTCAGCAGCAACTGGAGGTGGCCGCGGAACTGGGCCTCAACGTCATCATCCACACCCGCGATTCCTTCGCACCCACCCTGGAGACCTTCCGGCCTCATGCCGCGCGCGTGAAGGGCGTCTTCCACTGCTGGGTCGGATCGCTGGCCGAGCTTCGGGAGGTCGAGGGCCTGGGATCGCTCGCCAGCTTCACCGGCATCGCCACCTTCAAGAACGGGGTGAATGTGCGCGACGCGGCCGGGGCCGTGGCCACGGGCCATTTCATGCTCGAGACAGACTGTCCGTTCCTCGCCCCCGTCCCGTTCCGCGGCAAGCGATGCGAGCCGGCCCACGTCGCCCAGATCGCGGCTGCGATCGCCGAGGTCCGCGGCCTGAGCCTGGAGGCCCTTTCCGCCGAGACCTGCGCCACCGCCCGCCGCTTCTTCCCCAAACTGTGAGAGGGGGTGAGCGAGGGGGTCAGTCCTCACTATTGACACAGATGTGTCAATAGTGAGGACTGACCCCCTTTGAACCCCCCTCTCACACCACGCAGCGGTAACCCGGCGCCTGGGACTCGATCAGCGTCCGCCCCTCGGGGCCCAGGACCAGCATAGCCGTGGAGAGGGCGTCGGAGACGAGGGCCTCGGGGCCGATGACGGCGGCACAGCGGGCCCGGCGGACGGGGACGCCGGTGCGGGGATCGAGCACGTGGCCGAATTCCTCGGCGCCGTCCCGGAAGGACCGGCCCCAGACGGCGGACACCGAGAGGGACTCGTCATGCAACTCGATCGTCCGGGGGACCGGTTTGGCCTTCGGGGAAGCGGCGAAGCCCTGCCCTTGCGAGCCGCCGTCTTCGGGGTCCGGCAATCCCACCCGCCAGGCGCGTCCGTCCGGGGCCGATCCGCGGGTGAGGATGCTGCTGGTGCCTCCGTGCAGCAGGGCATGGGCCACACCCGACTCGACAAGCAGGTCGAGCGCCCGGTCGAGCGCGTGGCCCTTGCCGATGGCCCCGAGGTCGAGTTCCACGCCCGGGACGGTGAAGGTGACCGAGACGTCCGAGGCATCCAGAACCACCCGGTGCCAACCCGAGGCGTCTCGGGCCTGGCGCAAGGCTTCGGCCGAGGGCCTGACGCCAACCCCACCGACGAACCCCCAGGCGCGCAGCAGGGCGCCGACGGTGATGTCGAAGGCTCCCGCCGTGGCCCCGGTGAGTTCCCGGGCGCGTTCCAGCAACCGGAAGGTGCCCGGCGACACCCGCACCGGCCCGCTGGCCGCCCCGGCATTCACGCGGCCGATGTCCGACGCGGTGCGGTATCGGCTGAGGGCCGACTCGAGGGCGTCCACCTCGTCCAGGGCCTCTTCGCCGGCGGCCCGCAGGCGCTCCGGGGACAAGCCCCGCAGGATCCACTCGAAGCGCGTCGCCATCGCGTTACGGGCGATCCGGACCGTTGGGGAAGTGTCCGCTGGGGGCGTCATGAAGCCCGATTCAGCGCCCGGGATGGGTTCGCGTGGAAGTCCAATCGCAGGATCGCCGACGACGTTGACCGGCCGGACCGGACGGAGGCGGTTCACCGGCCGGAGAGGATCGCCGCCGCCGCGGCCGCCCCGGAGCCTGCGGCCGCGTCGACACCGGGACCGCCGAAGGCATCGCCGGCGACCACGAGGGCCGGTGAGGCATGCGCCAACAGATGCCGGCACGCGAGCGGGGCCCTTGGGCGACCGTAGCGCCAGCCATGGATCTGCCAGGTCCGCACGGCCGAACCCAGCCACGGCGTGGCCGCCTCGAGCAGGATCCGGCCGCTTTCCAACCGGTCGAGGTCCCAGTGCTCGAGGCTGAACCCCGGAGTGGCGTGCAGCGTCACCGCCGGCACGGCGGAGATGCCCTTCAACCGGTTGTCGGTGATCCGCTCGATGGGCCCGGCGACCGGCGACAGGCTGCCTGGCGGAGGCACGAGCGACGGGTTCTCCAGCACGGCCATCACGGTCAGGCACCGGTCGTAACCGATTGCGGCGAGCCGTGTGCGGTGCCCGTCGGCGAGGACGAATCCGCCGGCCTCGAGCAGGGCGAGCGTCTGCGGCACGGGCGGCGTCGCCACCACGGTTTCCGCGACGAAGACCCGCCCGGAGACCGCGGTGGCGACCCACCGCCCCGCGTCGAGGCCCAGGCTGGCGATCTGGACCTCCGTGTGGACCTCGAGGCCATCGGCCAGCCTCTTGGCCACGGCCGACATCGTCGGCACACCCCGCCAGCACGGCCGCCGTCCCGCGCCGTCCACGTCTTCGGAACCCCATTCGGTCACGCTCCCGGCGAGGTGGTGCCAGACGGACCGCAGGCCGTCGGACGCCTCGCCCGTGCTGAAGCACGGGGCCCCGTGGTCGAAGGTCGCGTCCCCGATCCGTCGCGTGGCCAACCGGCCTCCCACGCCTCGGCCCTTGTCGACGACGCCCACGCGGCGTCCGGCCTGTTGCAGCGCGCGCGCAGCCATCAGCCCCGACACGCCCGCCCCGAGGACCAGGACGTCGACCTCTTGCCGGTTGGAATCCATTGGGCAGGGACGCTTCCGCCGACCGGCCCCGCCGTCAACGCCGGGTGCGCCCGGGATGACCGCGCCCCCGGTGGGGCCTGTTCTCCGGGATCAAGGGGCTTGTCGGGCCACGGTTGGCCGGTAGGGTGTGGGACATGGCAAGGGTGAATCCGGTCCTGGCGGCGATGGTTCTGGTGGGGTTCGCGGCGATGGAGGGGGCGGCAGCCTTGCCCCGTCGCATCGCCGCCGCCGTCGAGAAGATCCGGGCCGTGGGGCCGGAGGGGAAGGGGCATGCCGCGGCGCAGTCGGCCTGGGCGGACGTGGCCAAGGCCAAGGCCTCACAGATTCCCGACCTCCTCGTGGCGATGGATGGCGCCAACGACTACGCGTTGAACTGGCTCCGGTCCGCCGTCGAGACGGCCGTGCAGCGCGAGACCGCCGCCGGCGCAACGCTTCCGGTCAAGGCGCTGGAGGGCATCCTCCGCGACACGCGCCACCACCCGCGGGCCCGGCGCCTGGCCTTCGAGTTGATCCGGCGGATCGACACCCCGAAGGCCGAGGCCCTGTTGTCCGGGTTTCTCCAGGATCCCGGATCGGAGCTCCGGCGCGACGCCGTCGCCCAGCTCATGGCCCGGGCCGCCACGCAGACCAACGCGGCCAAGGCCACGGCGGTGACGACCTACCGCGAGGCCCTCGGCCATGCCCGCGAGGCCGACCAGATCGAGGACATCGCCAAGCGGCTCCAGGACCTCGGCGACAAGGTCGATCTGGCGAAGACCTTCGGCTGGGTGTCGAAGTGGCAGTTGGTCGGGCCCTTCGACAACACCGGGGAGGCCGGTTTCGCCAAGGTGTACCCGCCGGAAGAACGCATCGAGATGGCGGCTGAACTCCCGGGCAAGAGCGGGCCGGTGAAGTGGTTTCCCTACAAGACCCGCAGCGAATACGGCCTGGTGGACTTCAACCAGGCCATCTCGTCCTTGAAGGGGGCGGTGGGCTACGCGGTCGCCGAGTTCTGGAGCGACTCGGCCCGCACCGCCCAGGTCCGGCTGGGCTGCAAGAATGGCTGGAAGGTCTGGGTCAATGGCGCCCTGGTGTTCGGCCGCGACGAGTACCACCGGTCGGCCGAGATCGACCAGTACCGCATGCCCGTGACCCTCAAGGCGGGCAGGAACCTCATCCTGGTCAAGTGCGCCCAGAACGAGCAGACGCAAGACTGGGCCAAGGAATGGGAGTTCCAGCTCCGGGTGACCGACGAGCAGGGCACCCCCATCGTTTCGACCCGCTGACCGCTTTCCTCCGCACCCCCCCGAGAACCGCATGAAGACCCGCCCCCGATTCTCCGCCATCGTCGCCTGGGCGTCCGCCCTAGCGGCCGCCCTGCCGCTGACCGCCGGCGACTGGACCCAGTTCCGCGGCCCCAATGGCGACGGTCTTTCCACCGAGACCGGCGTGCCCGTCCGGATGGAGCCCTCCTCGGTCACCTGGTCGATTCCGTTGCCGGGCCGGGGCCTCTCCTCGCCGCTCATCGTGGGGGACAAGGTGCTGGTGACCGCTTCCAGCGGCGCGCGGCAGGACCGCTCGCACG
>VHCX01000073.1 GCA_016871615.1 Verrucomicrobiota bacterium | reverse complement strand
CCGCCGTCAATCCGGGGTTGTCGCAGGTTCCACCGGGGGAGCCAACCGGCGAGGCCCTCCGTCCGATCGATGGTGCGGAGTCCTCGCGGGGAGTCGGAGGGCCTGCCGTCCAGCCTGGATCCGCGACGGTACGGAACCGTCGAAGGTTTTTCGCTGATCCGGGAGTTTCAAATACATGTTTAATTTTGACGGGCCGATACCCCGGATTCGGGGAGGTCAAGAAAATCTTGACTCCGGGGTTGATGACTTCGGGGACCCGGGAGCTCAACCCAATGAGTCAACAACGGTAATCGTTCGTTGGCCCGAAGATGAACGCCTCCTGGACCTTCACTCGGTCGGGCGCGGATGGCGGGCCGATCTGGCTCGACCATCTGGGGGGCCCAGCGCGCCCGCGGGTGGCGGGTCAGGGGGCCGGGGGCATCGTGCAGGCCCTGATGGCCGGCCTGCCCGACTCCACGGTGGGGCTGCTCGGTTCGGCCGAGGCCCTGGAGGACATCCTCCGGCCCCTGATGCACCCGGCCAACGGCCTGATCGATCCTGCGGGGGTCCGGATCTCCCCGGCCTTCACCTGGAGCCGTGGCGATGTGCTGGCCTCGATGGGTGGCATGGTGGCGCCCCTGGAGGAGTTGATGACCGAGGCCCGCTCCCAAGCGCAGGCCGAGGCGGTCCGTCAGTTCCAGATCGCCCGCGAGGCCTTCTCGGATCGCCGCCATCGCCAGAGCCTCGAGGCGCTGGGCCGGGCCATCGACATCGGACCGAGCCTGCAGCTGGCCGGCCGGCTGGCCTGGCGGGTGCATCTGCTGCGAGCGCTGGTGCTGCGGGGCTCCGAGGACAACGCCGACCCGGCCGTGGTGGACCCGGCCGAGGCCGAGCAGTCGTTCCTGCTGGCGGCCCGGTTCGCCCGGAAGGAATACCGTCTGGATGCCGCCCGGGCGCTGCTTGGGGCCGGCTGGGCGGCCTATGTGAAGGAGACCACCACCACCACCCTCGAGCGCCGGTTGGCCAACGCGCTGCTCTACACGGTCGAGGCCCTGGACCTTGACGGGGATCTGACCGAGGCCCAGTTCCAGTCGGCCAAGTTCCGCATGGCCCTTGGGGACGTGGACCAGGCGCTGCGTGGGCTCCGCTGGCTTCCCGTCTCCGGCCGAATCCTGTTGCTCAAGGCGGCGGCCGACGGCGATTTCCGGCGGCACTCAGGCCGGTTCGAGGCCTTCATGGGCGGACTGCAGGAGGAGCAACGCACCCGGATCCGGGACGAGGTGACCCCCGTGGCCGAACACATCGTCCGTTGGATGCAGGATTGCCCCGACCTCGCCGCCCTCCCGGCCGCCCGCCGACTGGTCGACCTCGCGCAAAACGGTCCCGGTCGTGGGGTGCTGGAGGTCTAAGGCTACCTCGGATCCGGTCTGAGGGAGGACCGGGAGGCGCTCCGGGAATCCTTCTTCGAGGCCCGCCACCTGGTGACCCGCGAATGGGACCAGGAGATTCAGGATCCCCCGCCCGGCACGGAGGCCCCGGCCGACCCCTCGCCCGGGTCGAGGATCGTCCACCATGTCGACCAGGAACCGGAGTTCCGGTACTTCAACGGCCTTGGCGAGGTCCTGTTCAGGTACCGGGGGGAACCCGGCTCGCGAAAGGGGTACGATCTGCCGACCGGGCCCGGCACGGTGGCGTTGCCGGTGCGGTGGATCCCTCCCGGACAGTTCCTGCGGGGCAGCCCGGTCACCGAGCCCGGCCGCGAGCCCGACGAGGCGCTGCACAGCGTGAGCCTCCCCCACGGATTCTTCCTGACCGAGACGCCCTGCACCCAGGCCCAATGGTCCCGCATCATGGCCGCCAACCCGAGCCGATTCCACGGCCCGGACCTTCCGGTCGAGCAGGTCAACTGGGAGGAGGCCCGGGAATACGCCCGCCGGCTGACCGAGTTCCACCGGCGCGAGGGGCGGATCGCCGCCGGGTGGCGCTGGGACCTGCCCACCGAGGCCCAGTGGGAGTACGCCTGCCGCGTCCGCAAGCCGGGGGTGCACCATGGCCCGATCGAGGCCGTGGCCTGGTATCAGGCCAATTCCGGCAAGCGGACCCACCCGGTCGGCGGTCGGCCACCGAACGGCTGGGGCCTGCGCGACATGCATGGCAACGTGGCCAAGTGGTGCCTCGACTGGTACGGACCCTACCCCTCCGACACGGTGCGCCATCCGGCCGGTCCCCCTTCGGCACGTTCCGGGTCTACCGGGGTGGCGGCTGGAGCGACGAGGCCCGTTTTTGCCGCTCGGCCTTCCGCGGTCGCAGCGTGCCGGATTTCCGCAGCAGCAACATCGGCTTCAGTCTGGTGCTGTCGGGTCCGCTGATGTCGGACGAGGGGGATGGGGATTCTGCGGCGCCTTCCCCGGGGTCGACGGGGTGCCCGCCGTCCAGTCGTTGAGCCGTCGCTCGGATTCCGCCCCGCCGCCGGGGTCCCCCGTTCCTTCCAGCCGCTCCAGCACTTCGCCGATGAAGTGCAGCGAACCGGTGACCGCGACGAAGGGTTCCCTCGCCACGGCCCGAAGCGCCTCGTCGACGCTCGCGCAGGCCCGCACGGCCCGGCCGCAACGGGCCTCGAGCAGCGCCTGGCGGAGTTCCTGCGGCGCCACGGTCCGGGGGCTCGATACCGGCGCGACGACCAGCCGCGAGGCGGCCGGCGCCAGTCGGCTGGCCATCCCGCGCCAGGCCTTGTCGCGCAGCATGCCCAGGACCATTGCCGGGTAGCGGCCGGGGAACCGCTCCGCCAGCGCCCGGCAGAAGGCCTCCACGCCGTCGGCATTGTGCGCCCCGTCGAGCAGCCAAATCTGTCCCCCGCGCTCCAGCACCTGCATGCGCCCGGCCCAGACGGTGTGGGCCAGCCCGTGGGCGAGCTGTTCGTCCGACACCGGCAGGATGGAGCGCAGCAACCGGACCGTGACCGCCGCGCTGGTCGCGTTGACCCGCTGATGCGGTCCGGGCAGCGACACGGGCAGCGCCATCCGCCCCACGGCGGCCGAGTCCACCACCACGCAGTGGGCGTCGAGTTCGCGGGCCCGGTACCGGATCACCTCGAGGGCGTCGGCCCGGTCCGCCGAGGTGACCACCGGCACGCCGGGCTTGATGATGCCGGCCTTCTCGGCGGCGATCCGGCCCACCGTGTCTCCCAGCACCTGCATGTGGTCGAGGCCGATGGAGGTGATCACCGAGGCCAGCGGGGTCACGATGTTGGTCGCGTCGAGGCGTCCGCCGAGGCCGGTCTCCCAGACCACCACGTCGACCCCGGCCTCGGCGAAGGCCATCAGGGCGATCACGGTGGTGACCTCGAAGAAGGTCGGCTGGAGGTCCGCAGGCATGCGCCCGAGCAGCTCCGCGACGAGACGGGCCAGCGTCCCGTCGGCCAGCAGCACCCGGTCGACCTGGATGCGCTCGCCGAAGCGGATCAGGTGCGGCGAGGTGTAGAGGCCCGTGCGGTAACCCGCCGCCCGGTAGGCGCTCTCGAGGAAGGCGCAGGTCGATCCCTTTCCGTTGGTGCCGGCGACGTGCACGAAGCGCAGCCGGTCCTGCGGGTCGCCCACGGCGGCCGCGAGGCGGCGCGTGGTCTCGAGCCCGGGCTGGAATCCGAACTGGCCCAACTGGTGCAGGTAGGCGAGCGCCTCGGCCGGGGTCACGGGAAGGGGATGGTCGGAGGGTGTCCGCGGGGGGGGCGTCAGAGGTCCACCCACGCCCCGGTGGCTGCCGAGTGCAGCGCCGCGTCCATCACGGCCTGCGTCTGGGCCCCGTCGTGGAAGGTCACGGCGCAGGGCCGTTGTTCGCGGATCGCGTGGATGAACTCCACGGCCTGGTCGTAGCGGAAGGCGACCAGCGGATCGCCCACCCCGGGATCGCGCGGCGATCCGGGCCACACCCAGAACTCGCGCGGCACGGGCAGCGGCGCCATGCCGGGTCCGCCCAGCCGGCCATGCTGCAGCTCGTTCCACTTGCCGGTGGTGAACTCGAAGCTCGCCTCGCTGCCGTTGATCTCCACGTAGTCGAGGCTCCGCCAGCTCTCGTTGCGGCCGCTGGCCAGCTTCGAGCTCTCGAGCACACCCGTGGCCCCGTTGTGGAAGTCGGCCAGGATGCCCACCCAGTCGTCGGTGTCGTTGGGCTTGCCGTCGCGGATCGGGGTGAGGTTCTTCACGTGGGCCACCATGCGTTTCATGGGGCCGATCAGGTGGTGCGCGAAGTTGATGCGGTGGCTGAGCATGTCGCCCAGTTCGCCGGTGCCGGCCAGCTTCTTGACCATGCGCCAGCCGAGGTTGCGCGTGCCCCAGTCCTGCAGGCGGCAGGAGCGGTAGTGGCGGGGCTCCCCGAGGTCGCCCTGGTCGATGAGGTGGCGCAGGTAGCGCATGGCCGGCACGAAGCGGTAGGTGAAGGCCGTCATGTGGCGCAGGCCCGCCGCGTCGGCGGCCCGGGCCATGGTGCGGGCCTCCTCGGTGGTCATGGCGATGGGCTTCTCGCAGAGGATGTGCTTGCCGGCCGCGATGGCCGCCATGGCGATGGGGAAGTGCAGCAGGTTGGGCGTGGCGATGATGATGGCGTGCACCTCGTCGCGGGCCAGCAGCGCGTGGTAGTCGGTGCAGGTCGCGGCGCACCCGGTGGCCGCCCGCGCCCGCTCGAGGGTGCCGGGGTCGCTGTCGCACAGGGCGGCGACGCGGACGTCGTTGCACAGGGCCAGGCCGGGCAGGTGATTCTGCAGCGTGATGCCGCCGCAGCCGATGATTCCGATGCCGAGGGTGCTCATGGAGTTTTCGATGGGAGGCTACCCCGGGTCCGCCCGGAACCCAACCCCGGGGTTTCGGCGACGCCATGCCGACGACCTGGCGGCCCGTCTCGGCGGACTTGGCTCCGGCATGGCGGGATGAGACGGTAAGGGCCTGGTGTCTGTCCGTCCCGAAGCCATGAAGCCCGTCGTCCGATCCGCCCGAGCGAGGCTTCCGGGGGTGAGCCGGGTCGTCTGGATGATCGGATGGCTGGCCATGTCGATGGCGATCCTGGCCGGGGCGCGCGCGGCGGAATCGCCCCTGCGCCGCGTGGGCTTCCAGCGGCTGGATCCCAACCTCACCGGCCTCACCGTCTCCAATACCGTGCCCGCCGCGCGTCACCTCACCAACCAGCTGCTGCTGGACGGTTCGGGCGTAACCTTGGCCGACGTGGATGGCGACAGCCTTCTGGACATGTTCTTCGGCGCGGCCGGCGGCCGGTCGTCCCTATGGCGCAACCGGGGTGGATTCCGCTTCGAGGACATCACCGAGAAGGCCTTCCCGATGCGGCTCGACTGTCTGGGCGGCGACGTGACGGGCGTGGCCTCGGCCGACCTCACCGGCGACGGCCATCCCGACCTCGTGGTGAACACCCACGCCGACGGCGTGCGCGTGCTGGTCAACGACGGTCGTGGGACCTTCCGCAACGCACGCTTCCCCCAGGTCGCCGCCCGGGGCGGCCACTCCGTGGCCTTGGCCGACGTGGACGGCGACGGGTGGATCGACCTGTATGTCTGCAACTACCGGCATCGGGCCCTGATGGACCTGCCCAACGCGCGGGCGACCTTCCGCCGCGAGGGCGACCGCACGGTGGTGGCCACCCTCGACGGGCGGCCCACCTCCGCTCCCGACCTCACCAACCGCTTCGAGGTCAACGCCTCGGGGGGCATCGAGGAACTGGGCGAACCCGATGTCCTGTATCGCAACGAACGGGGTGCGGGGTGGGTGGCCGTGCCCTGGACCGAGGGCGCGTTCGTCGATGCCGCCGGGAATCCCCTGCGTCATCCGCCCTTCGAATGGGGACTGGCGGCGCAGTTCTGCGACCTGAATGGCGACGGCAAGCCCGACCTGTACGTGTGCAACGATTTCCAATCGCCCGACCGCCTCTGGCTCAACGAGGGCGGCGGCGGCCAGGTGCGTTTCCGCGAGGCACCGCCGGCGATGCTCCGGCACACCAGCCTGTTCTCGATGGGCGTCGATTTCGCGGACCTCAACCAGGACGGGCGCTGGGACTTCACCGTGCTCGACATGCTCAGCCCGGACCTGGTGCGCCGTCTGACGCTGCTGGATGGTTCCCCCACGGTGCCCATCGATCCCGCCGACCCGCTGGCTCGGACCCAGCACGATGCCAACACGCTGTTCCTGCAGCGGCCCGACGGGTCCTTTGCCGAGATGGCGGCCTGGGCCGGTGTCTCGGCCACCGACTGGTCGTGGACGCCCGCGTTCGTCGATGTGGACCTCGACGGCTTTCCCGACCTGCTCGTCACGGCCGGCCAGGAGCGCGGTTCCCGCGATCTCGACATCGCCGAGCAGCTTATGGCCTACCGGCGGACGGGCCTGCGCACCGACGCCCAGTTGTTCCGCGAGCGCCAGCGCTTCCCGAGGTTGCCGGCCCCCCTGCGGGCCTTTCGCCATCGGGGCGCCTCCGGGATGCAGCGATTGCCGGTGATGGAGGATTCGAGCGCGGCCTGGGGTTTCGATTTCGACGGGGTCAGCCACGGGTTGGCCCTGGGCGACCTCGACAATGACGGCGACCTCGACGTGGTGGTGAACCACTTCAACGCCCCGGCCGGCGTGTACCGCAATGAGGCCCAGGCACCGAGGGTGTCGGTGGTCCTGCAGGGACAGGCTCCCAACACGCAGGCCATCGGTGCGGTGCTGCGCCTGGCCTGGCAGGGCGGATCGAACGCGGTGCCGGTCCAGATGGCCCAGGTCGTGGCCGGTGGCCGGTATCTTTCTGGTGATGCCCCGGGCAAGACCTTCGCGGCCCCCGGCCCGGGCTCCGGGCGCCTTGAGGTGAGGTGGCCTTCCGGTCGGATCACGGTGCATGAGGCGATGACCTCCGGCGGTGCAACGCTGCGGATCCAGGAGCCGCCCGCGGATCCCTCGCCGTCGTCCGCGCCCGCGCCGACGTTGCTGGCCAAGCCGTCCAGCGCGCCGTCCGGATCCCGGTGGCGCTTCGAGGCCCGATCCTGGGGACAGGCGACCGGCCACGCCGCCGCCGAGGAGTTCGCTTGGCAACCCTCGCTCCCCAGGCGGTGGATGCGGCCGGGAGCGCCCTTGGCCGTGGATCGCGCTGGGGGTCCGAATCGTGGGGTCTGGATCGGTGGGACCGGCGAGCGGGGGCTGCGGCATCGCATCCCTTCGGCGGAGGTGGGGCCGCGCGAGGTGGGTCCCGCCTCGACCGACGTGGCTCTCGTGTCCGGAGTGGGTGGGCTTGTATCGGTGTCCTGGGGTGCATCCTCGGGAGGGACTGCGGCGGCTCCGGCCGAGACCGCGGGTCGGGTCGAGTGGGTCGAGGCGGCCACGGGTCGGCGTCAGGCGATCGCCACGGGGCGATTCTCCACGGCCGCCGTGTTCGGTGACCTGTCCAAGATGCCTGCGGAGATCTTCCTCGGGGGCGCGCCGGTCGCGGGGCGTTTCCCCATGGCCTCGCCCAGTCGATGGCTTCGCCGCGTCGGCGACGGATACCGTGAGGTCGGGTCGATGCCGTTGGGCCTGGTCACGGGCGCGCGGTTCGTGTCGGGACCCGCCGGCCCGGGCACCGAGATGGTGAGTCTCTCCGACTGGGGCGCGCCCCGGTGGTTCCGCCGTCGCGGCGAAGGCTGGGAGCCGGTCGATCCGCTGGTGTCGGCCCCGGGCGAGAGCGATTTGCCGCTGAGCCAATGGACGGGCCTCTGGCAGCGCCTGGAGGTCACCGATGTCGATGGCGATGGGCAGGAGGATCTCATCCTTGGCAACTGGGGCCTCAACGGGGCTCCGTCTCTCCTGGTCGGACCGCCGCGTTTGCCGGCCGGTCCCGTCCGTGAATGGCATCTCTTCCACGGGGCCTGGAATCAGGACGGGATCACCGGCTGTCTCGAAGCCTACACCGCACCCGACGGACGGCACCGGCCCGTCCGGGGATTGCAGGAGATGGGCCCGTTGTTTCCCGCCATCGCCGAGCGGTTTCCGACCCATCGGGCCTACGCCCTGGCCACCGTCGAGACGATCCTGGAGGGGTTGCCCTCGGCCCGGGTCTCCGCACGCTGGCTGACCTCGCTGGTCCTGCTGCGGCGCGGAGACCGCTTCGAGGCGCGCCCGCTGCCCGATGCCGCCCAACTGGGCCCGATCCGCGCCATCGCCCCCGGCGACTTCAACGGCGACGGTCGCCGCGATCTCTTCATCGCCATGGGATTCGCCGGGCACGGGTTCCGAGGGGCTCGCGACGACGCGGGCGAAGCGCTCTTCCTATTCGGTCATGGCGACGGGACCTTCGAGTCGGTGCCCACGGGTTCCCTGGGCTTCCGCTTGTTGGGCGAACCTTGCGACGCGGTCGCCGACGACTGGAACGGCGACGGAGTCAGCGACCTCGTGGTGAGCGAGGCCGACGGGTCGGTGTGGTGGTTGGCGAGCGGCAAGGCCCCGTGAACTCGCCGTCGGCCCGACGCGCCGTCCCCTGTGCGCGGGTGGCCATCGTGCGATGGCGGCCGATGTGCCGGGGTGCCGCCGGGTTCCCGGCGGGGCGGGGCATTCAGGGCACCGGCAGTTCGTCGAAGAGCCGCTGCACGATGTCCTCGGTGGTCTTCTCCTCGGCCTCGGCCTCGTAGGTCAGGGTGATGCGGTGGCGCAGCACGTCCATGCCCACGCTCTTGACGTCCTGCGGCGTGACGTAGCCCCGGCCCCGGAGGAAGGCGTGGGCCTTGGAGGCCAGCGTCAGCGCGATGGTCGCGCGCGGGCTGGCCCCGAGCTGGATGAAGTCCTTGAGCTTGAGCTTGTAGGCCTCGGGGTCGCGGGTGGCGCAGACCACATCCACGATGTAGTCCTTCACCTTGTCGTCGATGTAGAGGTCGTTGAGGACCTGGCGCGCCCGCAGGATCGCCTCGGGCTCGACCACGGGCTCGACCGTCGGGTGGCCCGAGGTGCGCGCCATGAGGTCGAGGATCTGGCGTTCCTCATCGCGCGAGGGGTAGCCGATCCGGAGCTTGAGCATGAAGCGGTCGACCTGGGCCTCGGGCAGGGTGTAGGTGCCCTCCTGTTCGATGGGGTTCTGGGTGGCCAGCACCAGGAAGGGCTCGGGCAGCTGGTAGGTCTGGTCGCCGATGGTGACCTGGCGCTCCTGCATCGCCTCGAGCAGGGCCGACTGCACCTTGGCCGGGGCCCGGTTGATCTCGTCGGCCAGCACGAGGTTCGCGAAGACCGGCCCCTTGCGCGTCGTGAACCCGCCGGCCGGGTTGTAGATCTGCGTGCCGACGACGTCCGCCGGCAGCATGTCCGGCGTGAACTGGAGCCGGGAGAACTTCACGTGCAGGGCCGTGGCCAGCGTCTTGACCGAGAGGGTCTTGGCCAGCCCGGGCACGCCCTCGAGCAGCACGTGGCCGTTGGCCAAGAGGCCGATGACCAGGCGCTCGACGAGGTACTTCTGGCCGACGACGCAGCGGTTGATCTCGCTCATCAGGGTCGGCAGGAAGGCGCTGGCCTCCTGCACGGCGGCATTCAGGGCGGGCACTCCGGAATTCATCGCCCGGATGGATGGCACAGGTGGCGGCCCAGGGGCAAGCGCACCGAAGGCGTTTCGGGCGCGACCGCCGGCCCCGGACGGGCTTGAATGGCGCCGTGACGACCCTGTTCATCGCGACCGGCAACGCCCACAAGGTGGAGGAGATCCGCGCCGTGTTGGCCGCGCCCGGCCGGGTGTTCCTCTGGCAACCCGATGCCCAGGTCCGCCTCGAGCCCGAGGAGACCGGCGCCACCTTCGCCGAAAACGCCCGCATCAAGGCCCTGACCTGGGCGACCTACCTCGCGATGGAGGTCTGCAACCTGGGCGTCGGCTGGGTGCTGGCCGACGACTCCGGGCTCGAGGTCGACGCCCTGGGCGGTGCCCCCGGCGTGCACTCGGCGCGGTTCGCCGCGCTGGACACCGGCCGGAGGGGCAATTCGCCGGATGCCGAGAACAACGGCAAGCTGCTCCGCCTGCTGGCAGGCGTGCCTCCGGAACGGCGCAGCGCCCGGTTCCGGTGCGCCCTGGCCCTCACCCCGGTGCTTGCGGGTCGGAGCGCGGGGGAGATGGCCGCGGCCACCCTGGACTTCGACGGGGTCTGCGAGGGCCGCCTGCTGGACCGTCCTGGGGTCTCCGGCGGGTTCGGCTACGATCCGCTCTTCGTGCCCGTCGGATGGGACCGTCCCTTCTCCGTCCTCGGTGCGGAGGTCAAGAATCGCATCAGCCATCGGGCCCGGGCCCTGGAGGCCCTGCGGGCCGGATGGGAGGAGGGTGGCGGGCCGGCTGGCGTCGCGGGCCGGCCGTGTTGACTCAGAACCCCATCCGGGTGCCCACCAGGTGGGTGAGCCATGCCAGCCCCCAGGCCAGCGAGGTCATGTACAGGGCCTGGAAGAGCGGCCACCGCCAGGAGTTGGTCTCGCGCCGCACGACGGCCACCGTGCTCACGCACTGCATGGCGAACACGTAGAACACCATGAGCGTGAGCCCGGTCAGCGGCGTGTACACCGTCGAGCCGTCGCCCCGCCGCTCCGACTTCATCGCCTCGGCCAGGCTGGCGGTGCCCTCGCCATCGCCGCCGCCCGCGTTGTAGACGACCGACATCGTGCTCACGAAGACCTCCCGCGCGGCGAACGAGGTGACGAGGCCGATGCCGATCTTCCAGTCGAAGCCCAGCGGGCGGATCAAGGGCTCGATCGCGCGACCCAGGCGCCCGGCGAAGGACTGCCGCAGCCGCTCGCCCGCCTCCGCCTGGTCGATGCGTTGCAGGGCCGCCGTCTGCCCGTCGGTTGGCGGCTCGGAGGCCGTCTGCCGCCACTGGGCCCGCTCCCGCCCGAAGCGTTCGCCGATCTCCCCGGGCCGGGGATAGGTGGCCAGGAACCAGAGCAGGATGTTGATGCCGAGGATCACCGTGCCCGCACGGCGCAGGAAGAGCCGCGAGCGGTCCCACATCTGTCGGAGCACCGCCCCGGCCAGCGGCCGCCGGTAGGGGGGCAGTTCGAGGATGAGCATGGGCGGGTCGCCGCGCAGCAGGCTCTTCTTGAAGAGCCACGCCATGCCGAGGGCGCCGGCGATGCCCAGCAGGTACATCAGCAGCAGGGTGAGGCCGGGCCAGCCGTTGCGCTGCGGGATGCAGGCGGCGATGAGCACCGTGTAGACCGGCAGGCGCGCCGAGCAGCTCATCAGCGGGGCCACGAGGATCGTGGCGAGGCGGTCATGGCGCGTCTCGATGGTGCGCGTGGCCAGGATGCCCGGGATGGCGCAGGCGAAGGACGAGAGCATCGGGATGAAGCTCTTGCCGTGCAGGCCCACCCGGCTCATCAGGCGGTCCATCAGGAAGGCCGCGCGGGACATGTAGCCCGTGTCCTCCAGCAGGCCGATGAAGAGGAAGAGCAGGCAGATCTGCGGCAGGAAGACCACCACCGAGCCCACGCCGGAGATGGCGCCGCGGGTGATCAGGTCGTTGAGGTCGCCCGGCGGCATCGTCGACCCGATCCATCCGGCCAGCGCGTCGACCGCGGCCTCGATGCCGTCCATCGGGTACCGCGCGAGCCAGAAGATCGACTGGAACATCAGCGCCATGACCACGACGAAGATCAGGAGCCCCCACACGCGGTGCGTCACGACGTGGTCGATGCGGTCGGAGAGGGTCTCGCCGTGCGGCGTGGTCTCGCGGACCACGTGCTGCTCGATGGCGAAGAGCCGGGCGTAGCGCGCCTCGATGGCCGCGCTGCGCCAGTCCACGCCCGCGGCCTCGAGCCGGCGGCGGGCCGAGCGGACCTGATCGACCAGCGCCGCCGGAGGATGGGCGCCGGCCGGGTCGCCCTGGTCGGGCAACGCCCGTTCGTCGGAAAGCAGCAGCAGCGCCTCGGCCGCGGCCAGGCGCGACCGCTGCGGGAAGAGCGCCTCGAGCCGGTCCTCGATCGCCTGGGCCTCGCGGCCGAAGTCCTCGGGCAGCTCGTTGAACTGGCGGGGGATCACGTGGCGTGTTCCCGGGGCCGCCGCCTGGGCGCGGAGCGCCTGGCGGAGGGCCTCAATCCCCTCGCCGTGGCTGGCCACCAGCGCCAGCACCGGCACGCCGAGGGCCTTGGCCAGCGCCTCCAGGTCGATCTCCTGGCCCCGCTCCCGGGTCACGTCCACCATGTTCAGGGCCAAGAGGGTCGGGTAGCCCAGCTCGATCACCTGGGTGGAGAGGTACAGGTTGCGCTGCAGGTTCGACGCGTCGGCCACCACCACCACCAGGTCGGGCGGGGGCACCTCGGGCACCCGCTGGAAGAGCACATCGCGCGCGATCTGTTCGTCGGGCGACTGCGGGCTCAGGGAATAGGTGCCGGGCAGGTCGAGCACCATCACCGGGTGGCGGGGATCGGCCCCGGTGAGTGCGCCCTCCTTGCGTTCGACCGTCACCCCGGCGTAGTTGCCCACACGTGCCCGGAGGCCGGTGAGCGCGTTGAACAGCGTGGTCTTGCCGCAGTTCGGGTTCCCGGTCAGGACGACGGTGAAGGGGTTCATCGGGTCAGCCGACCTGGATCTTCTCGGCCTCGAGCCGGCGCAGCGAGAGGTGATAGTTGCGCAGCTTGATCTCCACCGGGTCCCCGAGCGGCGCGAAGCGCACCAGCTCGACGGGGGTGCCCGGCAGCAGGCCCATCTCCAGCAGCCGGCCGCGCTGGTCGGGCGGGATGTCGATGCGCACCACCATCGACCGCTCGCCGGGGCTCAATGTCGAGAGGGGTCGCATCGTCGGGGTCAAGCTAGGGATGGATCCGTCCCGGGCGCAAGGAAACCGGTTGTCGGCCGCTTGCCCGGGTTGTCGGCGGGTTGTCGGTCCGTTGTCGATCCGTTGTCGGTCGGCCTGCGGGCACGGGTCTTGGCGTCCAGGTTCCCGGTTTTGGAGCCCTGCCGAGCCCTGTGGAGCCTCAAGGAGCCTCAAGGAGCCTCATGGGCGCTTTGCCTGGCAATTGGCCGATCCCAGCGTCCCCGGAGCGCGGTTCGGGACTGTCGGGGCCGGCGACGGTCGTGTCTGGGACCGTCGGGGTAGGGGGGCGGCCGATCCGGTCAGGCCTCTCAGGCGGCCAGCCTCACGGGCCGCGCGGTGGAGGCCGGAAACCCCGGGGGCATCACCACGGGTTGCACGAGGATCGTCTCGGCCAGGCGTTCGCTCAAGCCCAGCCGGGCGTTGCACACCTGGCAGAGCAGGTTATTGGCGAGGCTGAGGACTTTCACCCGTTGCTCCTCGCCGAAGCCCATTTCCCGGAGCCGCTGGTTCATGTCGGCGGAGGCCGTCAGGCGCTTGACCACCACCGTGGTCCCGGCACGCACCCGGCTCAGAGGGCACACCGCCGGAGCGGCGCACCGGTCGGGAGCGCACTTCGGGATGGGACAAGCCTCGGACATTGGTGACAATTTATCCGGGAACCGCCGGAATCCACAAGCGACGCCGCTGTCGGAGGATTGCCCTCCATTGTCGCGCGGTTGCGTCTGGTCCTGCGGGTCTCCCGAAGGTTTTGGGATCGTTCAGAGTCCTGCCAGCGACTCGTCCAGTATCCCGACCAGCGCCGCGATGGCCTCGGGCGTCTCGTCGCCCATGTTGGAGATCCGGAAGGTGGTGCCCTTGATCTTGCCGTAGCCGCCGTCGATGAGGATGCCCCGGTCCTTCACCCGCTTCTGGAAGGTGGCCACATCGATCACCCGGCCGCTCGGCTTGGCCCCGTTGTTCACGCAGACGAGGGTCTTGGACTCGAACCCCGCTTCCGGGAAGAGTGTGAATCCGTGACCGGCCGCCCAGTCCTTGAGTTGCTGGTTGGTCGCCGAATGCCGCGCATACCGCGCTTCCAGACCCTCCGCGAAGAATTCGCCCAGCTTCGATTCCAGCGCATAGATCAGCGGGATTGCCGGGGTGCTTGGCGTCATGTGGTCGGCCGCGTTCTTCTCGAACTCCAGCAGGTCGAAGTAGTAGCCCCGCGTCTTGATCGAGGCCGCCTTGGCGAGTGCCGCCGGGGAGGCGACAAAGACCGCCAGGCCCGGGGGCAGGGCGAAGGCCTTCTGGGTGCCGGCCAGCAGGATGTCGATCCCCAGGTCGTCGAAACGGTGCGGCACCGCCGTCAGGGAGCTGACCGCGTCGACGATGAACATCACGTCCGGGTATTTCCGCTTCAGCGCGGCGATCTCGTCGAGCGGGCTCATCGTCCCGGTGCTGGTCTCATTGTGGATCAGCGTCAGTGCATCGAACTGTCCCGTGGCCAGACGGGCGTCGATCTGCTCGGCGCGGATGGGCGAACCCCAGGCCACCTGCAGCGCCTCGGCGTCCTTGCCCAGCTTCCTGGACACATCGAACCACTTGTCCGAAAAGGCCCCGCACATGCAGTTGAGAACCTTCTTCGAGACCAGATTGGTCAGGGCTCCCTCCATCACGCCCCAGGCGCTGGACGTCGACAAGTACACCCGTTGTCGGGTGGACAGCAGCGTCTGGAGCTGCGGTTGGATGCGACCGTAGAGGTCTTTGAAGCCCTGCCCTCGGTGCCCGATCATCGGCTGGGTCATCGCCTGGAAGGTCTTGGCGCTCACCTCGACCGGACCCGGAATGTGCAACTTAGCGTGTGCCATAAACAGCGAGGGAAGTCTCGGCCCGAACCCCGGGGATTCAAGGGCGCAGTTTCCCCACCCCCTGCGTGCTGCCGCAGCCGCCCGCCAACCGCCTCTTCCCAAATAGAGTGACAGGTTCACAGTCGCCACGACTCCTAGTTCGGTTTCGAAGCCACTCAAGCGACATGCCGACCGCCCCATCCCTCCAAATAAGGTGACAGGTTCAAAGTATAGTAGAGTTACTATCGATAAAGAATGGGTTTTTTATGGTTCATGGGCTGTTTGCGAAGCGTAGTCTTCCGATAAAGTGACAGGTTCAATGTCGAGAACTCAAAACTGCGATAACTCGATAGACTTTGGATGGAATGAGCCGGTGCCTGCTGAGCCAGGTCCGGGGGACAGGCTTCGGAACGGGGTCTGGGTCGGCCTCAGGTGCGGACGAGTTCGGCCTGCATGCGGGCGTAGAGGCCGCCGGAGGTCAACAGGCTGTCGTGGGTTCCGCGCTCGACGATGCGGCCGTGGTCGAGCACCAGGATCAGGTTCGCATGGCGGACGGTGCTCAGGCGGTGGGCGATGACCAGGCTGGTGCGGCGCTGGAACAGGGTTCCCAGGGCGTGCTGGATGACCCGCTCGGTCTGGGAATCCACGGCGCTGGTGGCCTCGTCGAGGATGAGGATCCTGGGGTCGGCGACCATGGCCCGGGTGATGGTGAGGAGTTGGCGTTCGCCCGCGCTGACGTTGGCCCCGCGTTCGCGGATCTCCGTGGCATAACCCGCCGGCAGCCGTTCGATGACGGCATGCGTGCCGAGCGCCCGGGCGGCGGCGACGACCTCCTCGTCGGTGGCCTCCGCTCGGCCAAACTTCAGGTTGTCCATCACGGTGCCGGTGAAGAGGAAGTTCTCCTGGGTGACCATGCCGAGCTGCCGGTGCAGGGAGGCCAGGGTGTGGTCGGAGATCGGCAATCCGTCGATGCGGATGCATCCCGCCTGGGGCTCGTAGAACCGGGCCAGCAGGCTGATGATGCTGGTCTTGCCCGAGCCGGTTGGACCGACGAGGGCCACCGTGGACCCCGCCGGGACCTCGAAGGCGATGTCCTCGAGCACCCACCGGTCCGCCGGCGTGGTGTCGTAGCGGAAGCCCACCCCCTCGAAGGAGACTCTGCCCTCCAGGCGCGGCAGGTCCGGCGCACCCGCGGCGTCCCGGACCTGGGGTTCGGTGTCGAGCAGGGCGAAGATGCGCTCGGCGCTCGCGGCCGCCGAGAGCAGGGCGTTGTAGAGGTCGCCCATCGCCTGGATCGGGCCGAAGAAAAGCCCCAGATACAGGACGAAGGCCGCCAGGCCGCCCACGGTGAGGGCTCCCTGCTGGACGCGCCAGCCGCCGTACCCCAGCACGATCGCCGTGGCCAGCCCCGACAGGAGGCCGACGGCCGGCATGTAGGTGTGGAAGACCCGCGCCGAGGCCACCCACCGGTCGGTGAAGTCGGCATGCAGGGACCGGAACCTCCGCAGGTTCTCGGCCTCCCGCACGAAGGCCTGCACGACGCGAACGCCGGAGATGTTCTCGGCCATGGCGGCGATGAGGCGCGACTGGGTGCCCCGCAGGCTGCGGTAGGCCTCCCGGCCGCGGCGGTGGAACCAGACGGTGAGCCAACCCAGCGGCGGAAGCACCAGGCACACGGCCAGGCTCAGGCGGGCGTCGTAGTGCACCATGAGGACGATCACCCCCGCCAAGGTCGCCAGGCTCGAGAGGGCCTGCCCGGCACCCCAGGTGAGCACGCGGTCCAGCGAGTCGATGTCCGAGTCGGCGCGCGCGATGATGCGACCCTGGTGGGTCCGGTCGAAGTAGTTGAGCGACAGCCGCTGGATGTGCTCGAAGACGGCCAGGCGCAGGTCGTTCATCGCCCCCTGGCCGGTCTCGATGGAGGTGCGGACCTGCACGATAGTCAGCGCCCAGCCGAGCAGCAGGTTGCCCAGATAGAGCCCGCTCAGGAACAGGATGCCCCGGGCCGCGTCGGCGATGGCGGCGTCGGAGGCCTCCCGGGTGCCAAGCATGGGCGCCAGCGCATGGTCGATGCCATGCTGGATGAGCCTCGGCCCGGCCAATGTCGACGCCGTGGCCAGGAGCGTCAGCACGAGGTTGGTCACCATGGCGCGCCGGTAGGGTCGGGTGTAGGCGAAGAGCCGTCGCAGCAGCGAGCCGCGAAGGCTGGCCTGGGCGAATTCCTCGTCGAGGGCGATGTCGTCGTGGGTGGCCATCAGGCAAGCGTTTCCGGCGGTCCGGCGTCCGCGAACAGCTCCCGGTACAGCGCGCAGTCGGCCAGCAGGGCGTCGTGCCGGCCCACGGCCACCCCTCGTCTGCCGTCCAGGACCAGGATCAGGTCGGCGTCGCGCACGGTCGATGCCCGCTGGGCCACGCGGAAGACGGTGCGACCCCGGCACAGGCCGGCCATCGCCTCCCGGATCTCCTGCTCGGTGGACGGATCGATGGCGCTGGTGGCGTCATCCAGCAGCAGGATCCGCGGATCGATCAGCAGGGCGCGGGCGATGGCGATGCGCTGGCGCTGGCCGCCGCTGAGCGAGAGTCCGCGTTCGCCGATGATGGTGTCGTAGCCCTGGGGCAGCTCCTGCACAAAACCGTCGGCCCGGGCCGCGCAGGCGGCGGCCTCGATCTCGGCGCGCGAGGCCCCGGGCCGCCCGAGGGCGATGTTCTCGGCGATGGAGGCGCTGAAGAGGAAGGTCTCCTGGAAGACCATGCCGAGGCTCCGTCGCAGGGTGTCCCGATTCCAGTCGCGCAGGTCGGTGCCATCGAGACGGATGCGCCCGGCGGTCGGTTCGTGGAACCGGGCGATCAAGGAGAGCAAGGTGGACTTGCCCGAGCCCGTCGGGCCGACCACCGCGACCGACGCGCCGGCCGGGACCTCGAAGGTGAGGTCCTGGAGGGCCATCGCCCGGACCGCGGGCCCCGGCATCCCGGAGGTCGCTGACGCCCCCCCCCCCCCCCCCCCCCCCCCCCCCCCCCCCCCC
>VHCX01000072.1 GCA_016871615.1 Verrucomicrobiota bacterium | reverse complement strand
AGCACGACGAAGACCCGCGTGAGGGAACTCGTCGGGCGCTTCCGCACCGACCCGTGGACGATCGATGTCGGCGGACTCTGCGAGAAGCCCATGAAGCTCTCCCTGGCGGACCTGCTGCAGGGCTTCCCGCAGGAGGAACGGGTGTACCGCTTCCGTTGCGTCGAGGCCTGGTCGATGGTGGTCCCGTGGAACGGCTTTCCGCTGGCCGCGCTCGTCGTCCGGGCCAAGCCCAAGCCTGAGGCCCGGTTCGTGGCCTTCACCACGGTGCTGCGACCCGAGGAGATGCCGGGCATCGCGCGCATGCCCGACTATCCCTGGCCCTACACCGAGGGCCTTCGCCTGGACGAGGCCATGCACCCGTTGTCCTTCGTGGCCACCGGGATCTACGGCAAACCCCTGCCCAAGCAGAACGGGGCGCCGGTGCGGTTGGTCGTGCCCTGGAAGTACGGCTACAAGAGCATCAAGAGCATCGTCCGCATCGAATTCACCACCAAGCAACCCTCCACGCTGTGGGAGACCCTCAATCCCAGGGAATACCCCTTCGAGTCCAACGTGGATCCCCAGGTGCCCCACCCCCGCTGGAGCCAGGCCACCGAACGCGTGGTGGACACCGGCGAACGGATCCCGACCTTGTACCTCAACGGCTACGCCCCGCTGGTCGCCACGCTGTATCCCAACCGCAAGGTCTGAACCTGGACCGCGGGGCATGGTGTCAGGCCCGGCCATCGGATGGGTACCGCAGGCCGGCCATCGGTGAGCCTCACCGGACCACCGTGGCCTGGAGCGGAGGCCAGTACGCCTGGGCCGCGACCCAGGCGCTGATGAGCGCCGCCAGCACCAGCGAGTGCCAGAAGACGAACCGCAGGATGCCGGCCTCCTGACCCTCGGCCCGCGCGGAGACGCCGGCCACCACGATGCTCTGGGCATCGACCATCTTGCCCATCACCCCGCCGGTCGAATTGGCCGCGCACATGAGGTAGGGGCTCAGGCCCAACTGCTCGGCGGTGATCCGCTGCAGCGAGCCGAACAGCACGTTGGAGGCGGTGTCGGAACCTGTCAGCGCCACGCCCAGCCAGCCCAGGAGCGTGCCGAAAAAGGGATACAGGATGCCGGTCTTGGCCAGCGCCACGCCCAGCGTGGCATCGGCCCCGGACAGCTTGGTGACGTTGCCCAGGGCCAGCATCGCCGCGATGGTCACCAGCGACTGGCGCACCGACAGGAGGGTCTCCCACCAGATCCCCAACATGCGGCGGGCGGGGAATCCCATGAGGAATCCGCTGGCCACCGCGGCCACCAGGATGCCCGTGCCGGTCGCCGACAGCAGGTTGGCGCGCCATTCGACCTTCTCCGCCTTGGCCACCGCCACGACCGGGGGCGTGCGCATCACCTGCTGGTGGATGCCAGGAACCGGAAAACTGGGCGCTGCCAATCGGTCGAGCGACTCCTTCACCGGTCGGGTCCCCCAGGCGAAGATCGCGGCCGTGAGCATCAGCCACGGCACCCAGGGGCGCCACCAGCGGGCGTCCACCGCCGGCTGGGCCGCCCCTCCGGGCATTGCACCAACCGACGACGAGCCACGGGCCCGTCGCCACCGGAGAACGCCGAGGACCGCCGCGAGGCTCACGAGGGCCGAGATCGAATCCACGAGCCACGGGCCATGGTGGTTGCTCACCAGGTATTGCATCCCGGCGAAGCTGCCTCCGGCGACCATCGCCACCGGCCAGACCTCGCGGATTCCGCGCCAGCCCGCCATGGCCCCGACGATCCACAGTGGGATGATCGCCGAGAAGACCGGCAGCTGGCGGCCGGCCATGGCGGAGAGCTTGAGCACGTCCAGGTCGGTCACCTGCGCCAGCGTGGTGATCGGGATGCCGATGCTGCCGAAGGCCACCGGGGCCGTGTTCGCGATGAGGGAAAGTCCGCTCGCCTGGATCGGCGGGAAGCCCAGTTCGATGAGCAGCGCCGCCGTGATGGCCACCGGGGCGCCAAACCCGGCCGCCCCCTCGATGAAGGCGCCGAAGCAGAACGCGATGAGGATCACCTGGACGCGCGGGTCGGGAGCCAGGCGCAGCAACTGGCCCTTCAGTTCCTGGAAGCGGCCCGAGCGCACCGTCAGGGCGTGCAGGAACATCACGTTCAGCACGATCCAACCGATCGGGAACAGGCCGTAGGCGGTGCCGTAGGCCGCGGCGCCCAAGGCGGCAGGCCACGGCATTCGGAAGGCCAGCAACGCCACGCCGAGGGCCGAGACCAGCGCCAGGACGGCGGCAACCCCCACCTTCACCCGGCCTGAGGCCACCAGACCGAGGAGCAGCACCACCGGAATGGCCGCCACCAGCGTGGACAGCCACGGGTTGCCCAAGGGATCCAGCGGCTGGGGCCAAGGCATGACGGGCCGCAGGATGCCTGTCGATTCCTGCGACGGGAAGCGGCGAACGCAGGGTGAACGGGAGGGGCTGGCGGGAACGTCCCGCGCCATCCGCGCGGGGGGGCGATGGCGTCTGTCTCGACCCGCCCGGCCGGTCCGCCGCGTCGCCATCCCAGCGAAAACAGGGCATCCAACATTTGCGCAGGGCTCCCATGGCTGGTAGGATCCCCAAAATTCATGTCCGACGACTTCTCTTCTCAGGGCAACCGGGGCAACCGGTCCGGGGAACCCAAGGTTCCCAACCAGAATTGGTTGATCTGGCCCGCGCTGGTCCTCCTCGGCCTGGGGTTGGTCTACTGGGGCCGCCAGAGCCGTGGCATCGCCGACCGCACCATCACCCCCCAGAAGTTCCTGCAACTGGTGGAGTCCAACCAGGTCCAGGGCGGGGTGATCGAGACCATTCCGACCCAGATGCTCCGGGTGTTCCGCGGCGCCTACCGCCCCGACCCGAACGGCACCAACCTGGTGCCCTTCCAGCTCGAGATGGAGCCCATCCCGGGAATCCTGACGAAGCTCTACGACAACGGTTTCCGCTCGGTGGAGCGGACGGGCACGTGGACGACCTTCCTCATGAGCGCCGCCCCGCTGATCCTCGGCGGCGTGCTGATCTGGTTCCTCTTCCTCCGCCAGATCAAGGCCGCCGGCAAGGGCGCCCTGAGCTTCGGCAAGTCCAAGGCGAGGCTCCTGACCAAGGACCGCAACAAGACCACCTTCAAGGACGTCGCCGGTGTCGAGGAGGCCAAGGACGAGGTGTCCGAGCTGGTGGAGTTCCTGCGCGATCCCAAGAAGTTCCAGAAGCTGGGCGGCCGGATCCCCAAGGGCATCCTGATGGTCGGCCCGCCCGGCACCGGCAAGACGCTGCTGGCCAAGGCCATCGCCGGCGAGGCCGATGCGAGCTTCTTCAGCATCAGCGGTTCCGACTTTGTCGAGATGTTCGTCGGTGTGGGAGCCAGCCGCGTCCGCGACATGTTCGAGCAGGCCCGAAAGAACACCCCCTGCCTGATCTTCATCGACGAAATCGACGCGGTCGGACGCAGCCGCGGCCACGGTCTCGGAGGCGGCAACGACGAACGCGAGCAGACGCTCAATGCGTTGCTCGTCGAGATGGACGGCTTCGACACCCAGGAGGGGATCATCATCATCGCGGCCACCAACCGGCCCGACGTGTTGGACCCCGCCCTGCTCCGCCCGGGCCGCTTCGACCGCCAGGTGACGGTCAACCTGCCGGATGTCCGTGGGCGCGAGGCCATCCTCAAGGTCCACGCCAAGAACGTGAAGCTCGACGGGTTGGTCGACCTGTCGGTCATCGCCCGGGGTACCCCGGGGTTTTCGGGGGCCGAACTGGCCAACCTGCTCAACGAGGCGGCGCTGCTCGCGGCGCGCACCGGCAGGAAGGCCATCGGCATGTCCGAACTCGAGGAGGCCCGCGACAAGGTCCGCTGGGGCCGTGAGCGGCGCAGCATGGCCATGTCGGAGGAGGAGAAGAAGGGCACCGCCTGGCACGAGGCGGGCCATGCCATCGTGAACGTGGTGCTCAAGCACACCCACCCGCTGCACAAGGTGACCATCATCCCGCGCGGCCAAGCCCTGGGAGCCACGATGTACCTGCCGAAGGAGGACATCCACAACCGCAAGCGCAAGGAACTCAACGACCTCATCGCGGTCACCATGGCCGGCCGGATCGCCGAGCAGATGATCACCGACGACATCTCCAGCGGCGCCTCCGGAGACATCCAGCAGGCGACCTCCATGGCCAAGGCCATGGTCATGCACTGGGGCATGAGCGACCAGTTGGGCATGGTGCTCTACGGCGAATCCCAGGAATACATCTTCCTCGGACGGGACATGATGCGCTCCAAGGACTACAGCGAGGACACCGCCCAACGCATCGACGCCGAGGTGCGCCGCATCATCGACGAGGGCTTCAAGACCGCCTCCGGGATCCTCAACGAGCACCGCGACAAGGTGGAACTCGTGGCGCAGGCGCTCCTGGAGCACGAGACCCTCGAGGGCTCGCAGGTGGAGGAGATCGTGCGGACCGGCACCTTCACGCCGCATGCGTCGGGTCCCGGAAAGTCCGATCCCCCAAGCGGCGCGCAGGCGTCCACGCCGCTGCCCGAGGTTATCAAGCCCGTACCCCCGAAGCTCCCCGGCTTCGGCAGCGCGGCGCCCGCGGCGGCCTGAAAGCCTGTCTGACAGACAGGCCATGTAAGCTTCCGATCGAGGTTTGCCCAGCCCGCTCGTTGACTCGGCTCGTCGAATCCGGTCGTTGATTCCAGATGGTTCGATCCGGGGTTGGGCTTGCCGCATCGGTCGCCCTCGACCTTCCTGGGGCACGGGTTTGGTCGGCCTTGCTCCACGTGCGGCAAACTCCGGACCCAAACGCCGGACCGTCGTCAGGCGCGGACCTGCCCGGACCCGATCCCCTGCCACTTGTAGCTGCACAACTCCTCGAGGCCCATCGGGCCGCGGGCTCCGATCTTGTCGGTGCTGATGCCGATCTCGGCCCCCATGCCGTATTCGCCCCCGTCGGTGAAGCGGGTGGAGGCGTTCCAATAGACGGCGGCCGAATCCACCTCGGCGAGGAACCGTTCGGCCGCCGCCGCGTCCGCCGTGACGATGGCATCGCTGTGGCCGGACCCGTGGCGATGGATGTGCGTGATGGCGGCATCGAGGCCGTCCACCACGGCCACGTTCAACACGTAGTCGTTGTACTCGGTCTCCCAGTCCATCGAGTCCGCGACACGGGCCCGACCGGCCGTTCCTTCGAGGACCGGGACGATCGACGCCAGCGCCTCGGCATCGGCGTGGAACTGGACCGCCTTGGTGGCCAGTCGGGTAACCATCCGGGGCAGGAAGGCCTCCGCCACCGGACGATCCACGAGCAACGTCTCGGCGGCATTGCAGGTCGAGGGCCGTTGGCACTTGGCGTTGAAGACGATCTCCTCCGCCATGGCCAGGTCGGCCGCGGTGTGCACGTACACATGGCAGACGCCCTTGTAATGCTTGATGACCGGCACCTTGCTGCACTCGGCAACCGCCCGGATGAGCCCTTCGCCACCGCGGGGCATGCACAGGTTCACGTACTGCGTCAGAGAAAGAAGCGCCGGGATCGCCTCGCGATCGGAAGTGGGCACCACCTGGATCGCATGCTCGGGGAATCCCGGCAGGACCGCCCGCGCCGAGGCGATCAGGACCTCGGCGATGAGACGGTTGGAGTTCAGGGCTTCCTTGCCACCCCGGAGGATGGTCGCGTTGCCGGTCTTGAAGCACAGCGAGGCGGCATCGGCCGTCACGTTGGGGCGCGACTCGTAGATGATCACCACCACGCCGATCGGCGTGCTGACCTTGCGCAGGACGAGGCCGTTGGGCCGTCGGCGGGTGTCGAGCACGCGGCCAAGCACATCCGGGAGCGCCGCAACCTCGCGGAGCCCCCGGGCCATGGCCGCGATGCGGCCGGCATCGAGCGCGAGACGGTCCATCATGGCTCCGCTCAGGCCCAGCCCGCGGCCCACCTCAAGATCCCGGGCATTGGCCTCGATCAACCGGGGCGTCGCCGCCACCAGACCGTCGGCCATCGCCCGCAGACAGCGGTCCTTGTCGGTGGCGGACACCTTGGCCAACTCCCGCGAGGCGGCCTTGGCCCGGCGGGCCAACTCCGTCATGTCATCGATCAACGCCATGGGGACAGGCTATCGTCCGGCGACGATGGACGGAAAACCAAAACGCGGCGCCTGTCGGCCCCGGCGGGCGCCCCCGGCGACGGAGGCGCCCGGATTCGGTTCCCGCGACGTCCCGGGCCGGGAACTACCAGGTGCCGAGCGGACTGGCCGGCAGCTCGCGACCCTCGGGCCAGACGACGTAGGCCGTCCGGTGGGACGCCTCCCAGGCGGACCGGAAGGCGGTCAGCGGGAAGTCCTGCCGGACCCGCGCCAGCCGCACCCCGGGATCATTCACCGTCACCGTGGTTGCGGTGACCCCACAGACCACGACGAGGTGCCCGTCGCCCTGGGCCGGAGAGGCCCCGCCCTTGAGCAGCGCGTAGGACACCGAGGTCGCCACGGGAATCCCAGCGTCGATCAGCGCCTCAAGATCCGGCATCCCGCCGAGGCGCACCGCAGCCGCCTGCAGTCCCGGAACGCTGCCCGCATAGGCGGCGTTGAAGGCCCAGTTGCCCGTGCCGGGCCATGCGGGATCGTGCACGCCGGCGGCCACGACAGGCACCTGCCGATCCCACTCGGGTCGACCGGAACGCGCGGCCCAGTGGGCCAGCAGCATGGAGAGGCTCGTCGGGCTGCACCAGCGGGTGACGCCCTCGGGATGGTCGGCCTGTGACCGTCTCGGCACGTCGAGGATCGTCGGAGGGGCGGCACGCCCGGGTCGCAGGACGGGCTTCGGAGATGCCTCGGACCGTGGATCCGGGGACCAGAAGGAGAGGTCCAGACGCTTGAGCACGGCCGGCGTCCGGCTTGGATCGGCGAACCGCAGGCGGATCCGCAGGGACTCCGGGGGCGATTCCAGCACGAGGGTGTCGGTCTCCACCCGGCCCGTCGCATCGCGCTGTCCCGGCACGCTGGTCCGGAGACGCGCCTCCCCGGACGCCGACCATCGCCCCAGGTGCCACCACCGGCCGGAGGCTCCCGCCCCCTCGGCACGGACCTCGACCTCGAGATCGGAAGGCTCACGGAGATTCCAGGAGACCACCAGTTCCTGGAACGGAAGCGGCGACCGCACCGCGGGGGAAACCCACGTCGGACCTTCGGGGGCTTCCCGCTCGAAGCGCCCCGGGTCGGTCAGGCAGACCCATCGGGCATCCGCCGACACCCAGAACGGCAGCAGGCTTGCCAGCAGGACTCCGAATCTCGGCCTCATGGCCGGAGTGTGGGCCACCCGACGGATTTGTCGCGGCTGGAATGCAGACGCCACCCTCCAGACACCACCCGGCACCCGGTGTCGCAAGAGCCTGCAGCCTATGAAGACCGCGGCCGGCGTTCCCGCATGCCGGACAGTCGCCCCTGTTGCATGCCCCTTTTGCATTGCCGGCGCGCAGGACGACGGGTTCGATCCCACGGTACTTCCCCCCGGTTTCCTCCATGAAGAACCTGTACCCCCCGCGGCCCCGGCCCCTCGCGTTCACCCTGATCGAACTGCTGGTCGTGGTGGCCATCATCGCCATCCTGGCCGGCATGCTCCTGCCGGCGCTGGCCAAGGGAAAGACCAAGGCCCTCCAGGCCCGGTGCACCTCCAACCTGCGCCAGATCGGGATGACCTTCGCGATGTACACCAGCGACTCGAACGACCAGTTCCCGTACTCCGGACGGGACTGGCCGCAGATGGGCTTCGTGGATTTCCTCAAGCTGATGAATCCCTACATCAGCACCAACGCGAGGTCGTTCTACTTCTGCCCCTCGGAGAAGGGACGCGGCTTCAACCTCGAGTGGACGATAGCCAACAACTACCCCATCAAGACCAACGAACTCCTCTTCCCCTGCTCGTACTACTACTACAACCAATTCTACCACAACAACGACAGCTCGGCCCTGCAGGTGCGCAAGGTCTCCGAGGTGAGATCCCCGACCAAGAAGGCCATCTCGCCCTGCTTCTCCAGCAACAAGGGCAAGTGGAACGACATCTACAAGGGCACGGGCGCGGCCGCGCATGGACCCAGGGGCATGTCGCTGCTCTTCGTCGATGGCCACAGCGAGTTCGCCCTGTATGACCGGCTCAACGCGCCGTTCAAGGATGGGGCCAAACTCATCTACAACCTCGACTGGACCGTCGGAAGCCTCGCCGGCGAAGACCTGAAGTAGGCCCGCCCTCCGACTGGCGGTCCGGCCTGGACCGGTGGATGCTCTGCCGCGCGCACCGGGATGACCGGCGCACGGGTCCATGCCCATCACCGACCACATCCGCAACAAGCTGTCCACGGTGCCCCACCGGCCCGGCGTGTACCTGCACAAGGATCGTTTCGGCACGGTGATCTACATCGGCAAGGCGCGCGACCTGCGCAAGCGGGTCTCCCAGTACTTCCACCCCTCCCGCCGCATGGGCTGGGACCTGAAGTTCAACGCGCTGGTCGATGCGATCCACGACTTCGACTGGCACACGGTGAAGAACGAGGCCGAGTCGCTGCTGCTCGAGAGCCGGCTGGTCAAGGAGTTCCAGCCGCGCTTCAACATCGACC
This sequence comes from Verrucomicrobiota bacterium, assembly GCA_016871615.1. Classification (GTDB taxonomy): domain Bacteria; phylum Verrucomicrobiota; class Verrucomicrobiia; order Limisphaerales; family UBA9464; genus SXXZ01. The sequence continues at coordinate 8,988 of VHCX01000072.1, read as the reverse complement.
TGAAGGACGACAAGCGCTTCCTGCTGTTGAAGGTCAACCTGAACGACCCCATCCCGCGCTTCACGCTGACCCGGCTGCGCAAGGACGACGGCTGCCTCTACTTCGGCCCCTTCGCCCACTCGGGCAGCGTCCGTCGCGCGCTCACCCTCATGCGGCGCAAGTTCAAGCTGCGCGGATGCCGCCCCCTCCAGCCGGACGAGTCGGACTACCGGCATTGCCTCTATGGCAACCTCCAGCACTGCACGGCCCCGTGCATCGGCAACGTCAACCGGGAGCAGTACCTGGAACAGGTCCGGGCGGGCATCGGCTTCCTCGAGGGGCAGACCGAGGAGTTGCGCGAAGAACTCGAGAGGGAGATGCGCAAGGCCGCCGCGAACCTGGAGTTCGAGAAGGCCGCGCAGCTCCGGGACGCGCTGGAAGACCTGAAGCGAACGACGCTCAAGACCGAGAAGTTCGAGCGCATCCCGTACACGTTGCCTGTCGCCGTGCATCCGGAGTCCGACCTCCGGGAGCTGGGTCGACTGTTGGGACTGGCCGATCCGCCGGCACGCATCGAGGGCTTCGACATCTCCAACATCAGCGGGACCTTCATCGTGTCGTCGATGGTGAGCTTCTGGCATGGCCGGCCCGACCGCGCCAACTACCGCCGCTTCCGCATGAAGGAGGTGACCTCCCAGGACGATTTCGCCTCGATGGCCGAGACCATCCGTCGGCGCTACAGCCGACTGCAACGGGAACTGCGGGGCGAGGCGGGCGACGGGCCCGACCCCGGCGCATCCGACGCCCCAAGGCCCGGCGAAACCCAGGACGACAGCCCCGATGACGCCCCGGTCCCGGCCGGGAACGTCGTGGCGGAGTCGCCGGACCGACCATGGCTGCCGCAGCGGGCGGTGGGTCCGCAACTGCCCGACCTCATCCTGATCGACGGCGGCAAAGGGCAGCTCAATGCCGCCTGTGCTGAACTGGCCCGACTGGGCCTCCAGCGGATCCCGATCCTGGGACTGGCCAAGGAGTTCGAGGAAATCCACCTGCCGGGCGAGCGCGAGCCCCTGCGCCCCGGCCTCGACAGTCCCGCCGTGAAGCTGCTCCAGCGGGTCCGCGACGAGGCCCACCGCTTCGCCAACACCTACAACGCCCAACTGCGGCTCAAGAAGATCAGCGAGAGCATCCTCGACGAGTTCCCGGGCATCGGCGACGCGCGTAAGAAGGCCCTCCTGCGGCGGTTTGGTTCCATCCAGCGGCTGCGGCTGGCCCCGATCCACGAGATCGAGCAGGTGGAGGGCTTCGGCGGCACGATGGCCGAGGCCCTCAAGCGCTTCCTCGAGGCACGCAAGGAGCCGTAACCCCCCGGGACGGAGCGGCTCGCCTCACGAGCCGGGAGGCCCGGTCAGGGACTCGCCGTCCATCTGGTAGATGCCCACCAGGTAGCCGTTCTCCCGCATGGCACCCACCTTGAGCGTGCCGTACAGGGTCACGGCCTGATCCATCAAGGGCTTGACCCCGGAGGAGGTCATCTTGACCGCGATCCATTCGTTGATCTTCGGCACGGTGCCGAAGCAGCACATCGACTGGTCGCGCATCAACAGCAACTCGGTCACGAGCCCGCCCTCGACCTTCAGGGGCAGCATGAAGCCCTTCACGGCCACCTTCTTGCCGCTGAAGGCCTTCACCGTCGCCGGGATCTGGGTGTCAGGATCGGCGGTGGGAGCGGCCGCCTTGGTGGCCGGCGCGTCCTCGGGCACCTCATACTTGAAGGTGGCGAGCACGTCGAACCCCACCGAGGCGAACCCCGGACGTGCCACGGGGGAGTTGGTGCCCGATAGGGCCGATCCGGGCGCGATTGGCTGGGGGGTCGCCGGGGCCGCGGCGGTGGCCGAGTCGACCGGGGCCGCCTTCGGATCGCCGGGATTGGGTTCACCCGCCTTGGCCGCGCCGGTCAGGGGCTTGATCGGCTTGCCGCGCGGCACGGTCGCCGGGGCCTGGGGTTGGGCCGAGACGCTCGGCGGAAACCCGGGCAGCGAAGCGATCCAGGCAACCGCCAGGAACCCTCCGGCCCACCGTGCGCCCCTCGCCCACCCGCCACGCGTGCGAACCTCACGTCCCGTTCCCTCGGTGGATTTTCTCAGGTGCATGACCGGAGGGTAGCCACGGGATCCCGTCGACGCCAGTCCCCAGCCGGCGATCTTTTCCCCCCTTGACGCCCATTGGAACGCCCACCGACGTTCGACCCTGAACGCCCCCGGTCCGACCCGACAAACTCCCGCCCCGATGCCCCGACGCCCCGCCCTGATGAACCGCCTCGCACGCCGACTGAAGCGTCACTGCGGCGCCCTCTGCCGGATGGCGGCCCTTGGGCCGGCGATGGCCGACAGCACGGTGGTCTTCAACGAGATCCACTATCATCCGACCGACCCCGAGGCCCGCCTCGAATGGGTCGAACTGCACAACCAGATGGCGGTGAACATGGACTTGTCCGGGTGGAGCCTCTCCGGCGGGATCGACTACCGGTTTGCCGAAGGCACGGTGCTCCCGGGTGGTGCCCAACTCGTGGTCGCTGCCGACCCCTCAGCCCTGAGGTCCCTCGGCATCACCAACGTGGTGGGCCCCTTCGAAGGTCGGCTGTCCAATTCCGGCGAGCGTGTGGAACTCCGGAACAACAACCACCGTCGGATGGACGTGATCGCCTACGGCACCGACGGGGAGTGGCCGATAGCCCCGGACGGTCACGGTCCAAGCCTCGCCAAGCGCGAGGAAACCCTCGCCACCGGGCCCGCCGCCCATTGGAAACCCAGCGCCCAGCCCGGCGGGACCCCTGGTCAGCCCAATTTCCCCAGCCTGGACATCGCGAACCTGGCCCCGCTGATCGGTGGTTCCCAGCGGTGGGAATTCCGGACCCTCTCCCCCGGGCCAGGGACGGGTTGGACCGCAACGATGGGGGACGGGTGGACGGCTTCCATCGCCCCCTTCTTCGGCGGAGATGCCTCGCCGCCCGCCGGGGCCGAGGGTCCGATCCCCACGGTCTACCCCACGGGTGTCTCCGATGCGCGACAACCGCTGGCGCCCGGTACGCGGGATCCGCACTACACCGTGGTGGCCTCGGCCCAGGCCATCTCCCCGCCTCCCCCGGCCCCCGCGTTGGTCATCGAGGGACACCCGGCGTGGATGGCCAACGACGCGGCCTCGCGGTGGCTCGGCCCGGTGAATCCCGGGACCGCCAACGTCGCCGCCGGCACCTACCGCTACCGGACCCGGTTCGACCTGTCGGCCTTCGTGCCGGAGACCGCACGCCTGCAACTGCGGGTCGCTGCCGACAACCGCGTCCAGTCCGTCCTGCTCAATGGCCGCAGCGTCGGCATCAGCTTCGAAGGCTTCCAAGCCTTGAGCCCGACCTTCGCGATCACCAACGGGTTCATTCCGGGGACGAACACCCTGGAGTTCGCCTGGGCCAATGACAGCTCTTCTCCGAATCCGGCCGGCTTCCGGGTCCTCCTCCAGGGCACCGCCCGGAGTCGCTTCGTCGAGGAACGTCGTCTGCTCCCCTCGGCTTCCCAGGCCGCGTTGTTCCGGACGGCCTTCGTCGTCCCACCCGGACTCACCGGAGCCCGGCTCCGCCTCCGGGTCACCTGCGACGATGGCGCGGCGCTTCACCTCAATGGCCGGGAACTCCAACGCATCAACCTCCCGGCGGGCCCGCTCGCTCCCGACACGCCGGCCCTGACCGCGATGCCTGGCGTGCCCGCGCCGGTGGACATCATCCTGCCCCCGGGGTCGCTGCGGGCCGGCACCAACGTGCTGGCGGCGCAGGTCCATCAGGCGGCCGAAGGTGCCGGCGACCTGTGGTTCGACGCCGAACTGACGGTGATCGAGGTGCCTGATCCGGCCCAGGGCGGCCTTCGGTTCAACGAGGTGGCGGCGCCCGGCGTCGGCTTCTTCGTCGAGGTCGTCAACCCCACGGCGGACCTCCTCGCGCTTGATGGCGTGAGGATCCGCGGCGTGGGCAAGGGTGCGGGAACCTTTGCGTTTGCACCCGGATCCACCCTCGCCACCGGCGGATTGCGCGCGGTGCCGGCGGCGCTGCTGGGCTTCCGCCCGGACCGGGGCGACACCCTGCTGCTCGAAACGGGCACCTCGGTGTTGGATGCCCTGGTGCTTGGAGCCACCGCGCGCGCCCGGCTCCCGGATGGCACCGGCCCCTGGAGGCTGCCCGCCGTACCCAGCCCGGAGGGCACGAATCGGTTCCGCCTGTCCACGGAGGTGGTGTTGAACGAAATTTGCCACCATCCGCCCGAGACCGCTTCCACGGGTGGCTGGGTGGAACTTTTCCACCGGGGCACCGGGCTGGTCGACCTTTCGGGCTGGCGCTTTTCCGAGGGCATCACCTACCGGTTTCCCGCCGGGACGTCCCTGCGGCCCGGGGAACACCTCGTGGTGGCCGCACAGCCCGAGGCCCTCCGGGGCGCGCATCCCGGAATCCGGGTCCTCGGCCCGTTCGAGGGGCGGCTCGCCCGCGGCGGGGAGCGCCTGTCGCTGGTGGATGCCGACGGCAACCCCGCCGACTCGGTGGAATACGCCGACTCCGGCCGGTGGCCCGAGGAGGCCGACGGCGGCGGATCCACCCTCGAATTGATGGACCCCTGGGCCGACAACGCCGCGCCCGAGGCCTGGGCACCGAGCGACGAATCCGCCCGCACGGCCTGGGTGCGGCACACCTACCGGACGCGGGCGGTCTCGGCGCCCGGGCCCACGCTGTGGAACGAGTGGGTCATGGGCCTGCTCGACGCCGGCGAATGCCTGATCGACGACCTCCAGGTCATCGAGTCGCCCGGCACGGCCACGGCCTTCCAGATGCTCAAGAACGGCGACTTCGAGACCGGCGCCACGTCCTGGCGATTCCTCGGCACCCACCGCCTGAGCCGCGTGATCGACGATCCCGACCAGCCCGGCAACCGCGTGCTCCACCTCGTGGCGACGGGCCCCACCGAGCACATGCACAACCACCTCGAGACCACCCTGGCCAACAACCGCTCGGTGGTGAACGGGCGGGACTACGAGGTGTCCTTCCGGGCCCGTCACCTCAAGGGATGCCCCAGGCTGAACACCCGCCTCTACTTCAACCGCGTCGCGCGGACCACGACCCTGCCGGTGGCCTCCCTTCAGGGGACCCCGGGCGCCGCGAACTCACGTCGCGTCGCCAACCTCGGGCCGACCTTCGATGGCCTTGCCCACCGCCCAACGGTTCCCGCGGCGGGCCGCCCGGTGACCGTGTCGGCCTTGGTCACGGATCCCGACGGCATCGCCGAGACCCGGGTGCACTGGTCGGTCAACGGCGGTGCCTGGCAATCCAGCCCGGCCTTGCTGGACGCCATGGACCGCGTCACGGCGACGGTCCCGGGCGCACCTGCCGGATCGGTGGTGCAGTTCCACCTCTCGGCCACCGACGGCCGGGGAGCGACCGCATGGTTCCCCGCGCGCGGGCCGCAGTCGCGGGCACTCATCGGCGTGGCGGACGGGCGGGAGCGCCCCGGACCGCTGCACAACCTGCGCCTGCTGATGACCCTGGCCGACCGCACCCTGCTGCACGCGGAGACCAACGTGATGAGCAACGAGTACCTTGGCGGCACGGTGATCCACGACGAACGGGAGATCTTCTACGACGTCGGCATCAAGCTGCAGGGCAGCCAGCGTGGCCGTCTCGACGCGGGCCGCGTGGGCTACACGATCCGGTTCCCGCCCGACCGCCTGTTCCGGGGCGTCCATCCGGGCATCTCCATCGACCGTTCCGGTGGCTACACCGGAGTCGGCGGCGACCAGGACGAGATCGTGCTCAAGCATGCCGTGCAGCACGCCGGAGGCCTGCCGGGCATGTACGACGACCTTGTGCACGTGATGCCCCCGCGGACGGACCTCACCGGCACGGCACTCCTCATCCTCGCCAAGTACGGCGACGGCTTCCTCGACTCGCAGTTCGACCGCGGATCCGAGGGCGACCTGTTCAAGCTGGAACTGGTCTACTACCCGACGACCACCGTCAGCGGCGGGAAGGAGGGCATCAAGCGCCCCCAACCCGACCAGGTCACCGGGGTCGACATCGGAAACCTCGGCAACGACCCGGAGGTGTACCGGTGGTTCTTCCTGCCCGAGAACAACCGATCGTCGATCGACCATGGACAGGTGGTGGCCCTGGGCAAGGCGCTGGCCCTCTCGGGCACCGCCCAGGAAGCGGAGTGCGAACGCCTGATGGCCGTGGACACTTGGCTGCGAACGGTGGCGTTCCAGTCGCTTGCGGGCCTGGTGGACACCTACCCCTTCGACAATCCCCACAATTTCATGATCTATTTCCGGTCTGGGGACGGTCGCGCCCTGCCGTTCCTCTGGGACATGGACTTCAACTTCGGCGCCGCGCCCACCTCGCCGCTCAACCGGGCGACGGGCAACCTCGGTCGGCTCATCAACCAACCGTTCTACCAACGACGGTACCTCGCCCACCTGCGGGACCTGGTCGACACCACCTGGAACGTCCGCTACCTGGGCCCGTGGATCGATCACTACGGGGCGTTGGCCGGGCAGAACTTCTCCGGCATCCGGACCTACGTCGAACAGCGCTCGGCCTACGTCCGGAGCCGGTTGCCCGCCGCGACGCCCTTTCGGGTGACCGCCCCCGCCACCAGCCCGGCGCTCGTGGACACGGCCACCGGCCTCCTTCAGGGCACCGCAGGACTCGAGGTCCGCGATGTCTTCGTGGAGGGCCCCGGGCAGACCAACCGGGTGCGATGGATCAACACCACCACCTGGCAGGCCACCCCGACGGTCACCCTGGGGGCCAACCCCCTGCGGATCCGCGGCTACGATGCCACCGGAGCCCGGGTCGTGGACCTGCCGTGGGTCTTGACGGGCACCTCGGCCTCGGGCGGCGTCGACACCGATGGCGACGGCCTCCCGGACGTCTGGGAGCGCCTGCATGGCCTAGATCCCTCCGGGGACGACCGGCCGGCCGACCCCGATGGGGACGGTCAATCCAACCTCGACGAGTTCCTCGCCGGCACGGACCCGAGGGAGCGCCGCAGCGTCCTGCGGCTCGATGCCGCCCTCGAGGGCGAACGGGTGCGCCTGCGCTGGGAGGCCAAGGCGGGGCGCGGCTACGTCGTCGAGGAACGTCTCCCCGGCGATCCTGAACCGTGGCGCCCACAGTCCGACCACCCGGCCGAGGCGGCCGATCATCCGGCGGAGGTCACCCTGCCTCTCCCAGTAGCCATCGAAAACCGGCAGGCCCGCCTGTATCGACTCCGGACCACGCCTGCGCGTTGAAACCGCTCCGCCAGGACAAACGGGCCCGGTGGGTCCGGGGCGATCCCGGTGCCGCGCGCGAGTCGGCCGCCTTCGCCCGGCAGCCCGCGCCGCAGCCGGGCCAGTAGTCGATGGCAGACCATTTCCTTGGCATCCCGAGGCGGCTGCGGCCAGCATCCAAAGAAGCTCGTGCCCTCGGGATGCAAATTCCCGCAGGGCGGCGAAACAGAATCGTTCCCCCCATTCCATGAGCACTCCTTCGAGCCAATTCTCCCATGTGGTCATCTTCTGGACCGACCCCGCCAACCCCAAGGCTGCCGATGAACTCATCGCCGGCGGCGAGAAGTACCTCAAGCCGATCCCGGGTGTGATCCACTTCCACATGGGCCGCATGGTCGGCAGCTCCCGTCCGGTGGTGGATCAGTCCTATCAGGTGGCCTTGAACCTGATCTTCCCCGACAAGAAGGCGCAGGACGACTACCAGGTGCATCCTGAGCACGTGAAGTTCGTGGAGCAGTGCCGCTCCCTCTGGCAGAAGGTCGTGGTGTACGACTTCGCCTGAGTCCCTCTGCGGCTTCCGCGAAATGGATCGGGACCCGCGACGTGGCATGACCACCGCGGGTCTCTTGGTTGTTCAGCCTTGGCGGCCGGCCCCGCCCGGTCACTGCGGCTCCGGCAAGAGCAGGTCCATCACGGTGTACACGGTCACCTGCGGCCGGTTCGGGATCACCGCCATCCGCTGCTCGATCACCGCCGTCGTCGCCGGGGTGGAACCGCTGAAGGGAGTGAACCGCACCTCACGGCTTTTGAGCCAGGCTGCCGCCTTGTTGCTCAACCCGCACGCACGGATGAACCCGTCCCGGTCGAGGACCGGATGGCCGGGGTTGGACAGTCGGTAGGGCGTGTACTTGCGTTGGATCTCCTCCTGGAAGGCAGGACCCTCGATTTCGCCGCTCAGTTGACGGGCTTTCCTCAGGGCCTTGAAGGCCACCGGAGCGATCATCGACATCAGGATGCCGATGATCGCCATGACACAGAGCAGTTCGATGAGAGTGACCGCCCGGGCGGTGGCTCCCGCCGATCGTCGGGTGCCGCGACCTGCGCAGTGACGGTCGGGATCGGCCGCCTGCCGGCGACCGGTGGCGGCACCCGCGAGCCTCCGGAACCGGATCCCGAGGTGGACCGTCATCGGAGCACCTCAGACCCGTCAGTTGGTCTTGAGGACCTCGACGAAGGCCTCCTGCGGGATGTCCACCGAGCCGACGGACTTCATGCGCTTCTTGCCCTCACGCTGCTTCTCCAGGAGCTTGCGCTTGCGGCTGATGTCGCCGCCGTAGCACTTGGCCGTCACGTCCTTGCGCAGCGCGCTGACCGACTCGCGGGCGACGATCTTGCCGCCGATGGCCGCCTGGATGGCCACCTGGAACTGCTGCCTCGGGATGACTTCCTTGAGCTTGGCCGCGAGGTTGCGCCCCCGGGCCTCGGCCTTGGAACGGTGCACCAGGCTGGAGAAGGCCTCCATGACCTCGCCATTGACGAGCATGTCGAGCTTCACCATGTCGCTGGCCTCCATGCCATCCGGCTCGTAGTCCATCGAGCCGTAGCCCCGGGTGATGGATTTGATGCGGTCGTGGAAGTCGATGAGGATCTCGTTCATCGGGATCCGGCAGGTGAGCATCACGCGCCGGGTATCGAGCGTCTCGG
>VHCX01000071.1 GCA_016871615.1 Verrucomicrobiota bacterium | reverse complement strand
CTGGACCATCAGCCGGGCGTTGGCCATGAGCTCCTCCTTGGTCTCGGTCGGCTTGACCGTGGTGTCCGGAAGGCTCAGGAGGTCGATCGAAGGGAGGCGGTAGTTCCCGATGACCGGGGCCACCGCCACGGTGATCGGCTTGGGCTTGCGCGGCTGCAGGACGGCCCTGGGCCGGGGCGCGGCCACCGGGAGCGAGGTGTCGCCGGAGGAATTCTGGGAAAGCGCCGGATCGCCGGGGCGGTCCCAGGGCGGCGAGTCGTCCTCCGGGCCGGCGGCCGCGGGCACCGGGTCGAGTGGGGCGGCCTCGAGATCCGAGCCGGGGCGACGGCTGAGGATGCGCTCGGTCACCGACCTCGGCTCGCCGGCCGGGCCGGATGCCCCGGCCGCACCGGATCTGGGCGACGATTCCGACGACGGGTCCGACGACGATTTCGCCGACGAGACAACGGCCGCGACCTCGTCGGCCCGGATCACCTCGCCGGTCTGAACCACCTGCTCGGCCGGCTCCGGACGCGGTTGGGGCACGCTCAGGTCCCGGATGGTCACCTCGGGCACGGGCCTGAGATCGGCCCCGAGGCCGGAGGGCGCGGGAGCGTCGGCGACCTCGGCCGGCTGGGGATCCGCCGCGAAGGGCGAGGCGTTGGCCCGCGAGGCCCGGACCGGCTTCGGCGCGGCGGCCTCCTCCGCCTCGGCGGCCGCCTGACGCGACAGCTCCCTCGCCTTCTTCTCGAGGGACTTGGCGCGTTTCTCGATCGCGGCCTCCTCGGCGGCGAGCTTCTCCTCCGGGGTCCTGGGAAGGCGCACCCACAGGTGGCGGATCCACACGAGGAGCTGGTGGTCGGTGAGGAAGAAGAGGCTCGCTAGGTAGATCAGGACATAGGTGACGGCGGCCCCCATGCGGCCCACCCAATACTGGACCCAGGCGCTGTTGAGCTGGTGGCCGAGCACGCCTCCGGGGCTGGGACCGCTGTTCTTGCGCAACTGGACGGCGGGGATCCATCGCTCGCAGAGGTCCAGCACGCCCACGCAGGCGATCACCAGGCCCACCGAGGCGATCAGGGACCGCCACCGGCGCAGGTAGGCCAGCGAGGGCACGAAGGAGGCGCAGCCGAACCCGAGGAACAGCACGGGCAGGACCCAGATGCCGAAGCCGAGGATGAGCTGCAGCTCGAACACCAGACGGGCGCCGAAGTGGCCCATCCAGTTGCGGATCGCGACGTTGGGATCGGTCGTGTTGGCCGGGACGTCGAGGCGATCGTAGGAGATCAGCGCCGCCGCGAGCACGACGGCCACGAGGATCAGCAGCAGACCCTGGCTGTCGACCCAGATCCGGTCCCGGCTGGTTTCTTCTGTCCGCTCCTTGGTCGCCACGCCTCCCAATCTAGGGATCGGCCGGAGGTCGCGGCAAGCGGCGAACCTCCGGTGCGCGAAAACCTCCCCCGGCCCCGGATCCATGGACTCCGCCGGAGGGTCATGGACCGCGCATTGGCGGTCGCCTTCGGCCGGCGCACTCGATAGCCTCCTGCCGATGCGTCCGGATCTGCAGGGCCCACGCCGGCCCCGGACCGGCACGCCCGCATGCCCGAGCCCATCGACATCGAGGTCACCGAAAGCCGCCCCGGCGTCCGGTTGGACCGCTACCTGGCGGACCGGTGCCCGGAGACCTCGCGTGGCCGGTTCCAGCAGTTGATCGCCGCGGGAGCCGTGACGGTCAACGGCCGGGTGCCGAAGGCGACCGACCCGCCGCGGGTCGGCGACCGCATCGAGGTCCGATGGCCCGAACCCGTCGCCTGCGCGGTGCTGCCCGAGGACATCCCGCTGTCCCTCCTTCACGAGGACGACGACCTGCTGGTGGTGGACAAGCCGGCCGAGCTGGTCGTCCATCCGGCCGCCGGGCACGCCTCGGGAACGCTGGTCCACGCGCTGCTGCACCACTGCCAGGGTCGCCTGAGCGGCATCGGCGGGGTCGAGCGCCCGGGCATCGTGCACCGGTTGGATCTCGGAACCAGCGGCTGCCTCGTGGTGGCCAAGAACGACGCGGCCCACACCCATCTCTCGGCGCAGTTCGCCGCGCGCACCGTGGAGAAGACCTACCTCGCGCTGGCGATCGGACGGGTCCAGCCGGCGCACGGGGACATCCGGGCCCCGATCGACCGTCACCCCATCCAGCGCAAGAAGATGGCGGTCGCGCCCCCCGGCGACGGGCGCGAGGCGTGGACCGAATACCACTGCCTCGAGGCCCTCGGCGGCGCCTCGCGGGTCGAGTGCCGGCTGCACACCGGGCGCACCCACCAGATCCGCGTCCACCTGGCCCACCTCGGGTTCCCGCTGCTCGGCGACGAGGTCTACGGCGAGCGGGCCAACGCCCGCTTCGCCCTCGAGCACCGGTGGAAGGCACCCCGGCAGATGCTCCATGCCCACCGCCTGGCCTTCCTCCACCCGCGCACCGGGCAGCGGGTGGCCTTCGAGGCCCCGCTGCCGCAGGATGTGGTCGAAGTCCTCGGGCGCCTGCGCCGCGGGGGGGCAGACCAGGGCAATCGCCCCACCCCGGCCAAGGCTCCCGGCGCTTCCACGCGCCCCGCCGAGGACACCGCCCGTCCCGCCTCTTCGGCCCCCCGGTCCCGACGCCGTCCATGAACGAGTCCAAATCCCGGTTCGTCCGCCAGGGCCTCTGGATGATCGCCGCCACGCTCGGGGGCGGCATCGGCATGGCGCTCGTGCATGGCGCGGTGTCCAAGCTCGGCGGGGCGCAGGTGTACTTCCAGTTCAAGTCCCTGCTGGCGGTCTTCTACGTCGTGGGCGCGGCCCAGGGGGCGCTCTGGACCCTCACGGCCCGGCGGACCGCCACGGCGCTGACCCCGGCGGCCATCGAGGGGGCCGGAAAGGAACTCATCCGATCCGCACGGACCGTCCTGCTGGCGATGGCCGTGGCCGGCGCGGTGCTGATCCCGGCGGGACCCGGCCTCGCCGCGCGGTGGAACCTGGGCTCGGTCGGGCCTCTGTGGATCACCTGGGCATTGATCCTGGCGTCGCTCCTGGGGGCGCTGCAACGGGGCGTGCTCCAGGGTCGGCAGGACTTCGCGGGCCTGGGCGCCATGGCCATCGCCGACGGGTTGGGACGATTCGCCGCCGTGGTGGCCCTCCTGTCGTGGGTCGGGGGCGGCGCCACCGGGGCCATGGGCGGGGCGCTCGTGGGTACGCTGGTGGCCATGGCGGCCGGATACCGGGCCCTGCGCCCGGCGGGCACGGCGATGGCCCCGCCCGCGCCGACCGCGCCGGCCGGTACCCGGGAGGAGCCCAAGGGAGAATTCTGGGCCTTCTTCCTCGGGGCGGCCGCACTCCAGGCCATGGCCCAGGTGGACAACCTTTTCCTGCAGGACGCCGTCCCGGCGGCCTGGCAGCCGGAGGTCGGTGCACGGTATTCGCCGGGGGCGCAGGTGGGCTTCGCGCTGAGCCAGTTCACCGTGCCGCTGGCACTGGTGATGTTCCCCAAGGTGGCCCGGGGAGCCTCTGGCGGCGACGGGCGCCAGGCCTTCGGCTGGACGCTGGGGGCGACCTTCATCCTCGGCGGGCTGGCCGCCCTCGGCTGCACCCTGCTGCCCTGGCTGCCCGTGCGGATCCTCCTGCCGGGCATTCCCGTCGACCTGTCGGCCCCGCTGGTGCCGTGGTTCGCCTGGGGCATGCTCGCCTTCACGCTGGCCAACGTGCTCTTCAGCGACCGCATGGCCCATGGGGACTTCCGCTTCGTGCCCGGGGCGGCCCTGCTCGCCGTCGCCTACGCCGCCAGCCTGTGGGGGTTCCGGGAGTCCCTGCTGGCGGGCACCCCGGCCGAGGGGCTGGCGCGGGTGGTGCAGCGGGTGGTGATCTTCAACGGGGCGCTGCTCGTCTGGGCCGCGGTCGTCAGCCTCCGGGCCCGCCGCCGCGACCGGCCGCCGATGGCGACATCGGAACCCCCCATCGATCCAGCGCCTCCCGCAGCGCCTCCACCGGAAGGCCGATGACGTTGGTCCGGGACCCGGTCACCGACTCCACCAGCCAGTCGCCGTGCTGCTGCAGGGCGTAGCCTCCGGCCTTGTCGAGGGTGTGGACGGCCGCGAGGTATCGGTCGATCACCGCCGGGGCCAACGTCCGGAACCGCACGCGGGTGAGGTCCGAGAACGCCTCGCACCGGCCCGTGGCCTCGTGGATCAGGCAGACGCCCGTCACCACCTCGTGCTCCCATCCGGAGAGGCGGCGCAGCATGGCCTCGGCCTCCGGTCGATCGGCGGGCTTGCCGAGCGGGCGGCCATCGATCCACACCAGCGTGTCGGCCCCGATCACGAGGGACTCCGGATGATCCTGAGCCACCGCCGCGGCCTTGAGTCGCGCGTTCTCCTCGCAGAGCGGCCGCAGGCCGAGCCCGGCGTCCTGGAGTTCGGCCGCATCGCTGGGCACAACCTGGAAGCCCGGCACCAGGGTCCGGAGCAGTTCGACCCGACGGGGGGAGGCCGAGGCGAGCACGAGGGGCGGAGGCGTCATGCGGAATGCGGGAAGCGCCACGGGGCGAAACGGGGATGCGAGGGGGGAGGTTCAGAACGACACCAGCGCGGGCGAGGTGGCGCGAAGGACGGACTGCTGGGAGAAGGCGCTGCAATACTCGCGGCGGATGGCCTCGATGGCCTGCTCGGCCTCGGGGGTGGGCGGATGCAGGATGACCAGCACCTTGGTGGCCAGGCGGCGGATCTCGCCCTGAGGGGGCTGCCATTGGCCCCGGGCATCGAACACGGTGAACCCGCCCGGGAACCTCGGGGTGACGCGCTCGGCGACGAACGCCTCCCAGTCGTCGGCGTCCACGGCCGCCAGGTACAGCTCGGTGCGGAACCACTGGGGCGGAAGGGTCTTTGACACCCCTGGCCCCGGTTTCCTGGCCGACGCCGCCGATCCGCCGGCGCATCCGCAGGCCGCCCCGACCAGCAGCAGCGACAACGGCAGCCACGCCCAGCCGGGCTGGAACCGGCGACACCGCACGCCTGTGGATGCTTCGGGAGCGGTGGAAGGACTTCCGGGCGCCTGATGGTCTGGCATGGGCGCCCATTGAGCACCGGCGGGGCACCTCCTGACAATCCCGGGCGCCGCCGCTCCGGCAGGCCGGGGCTCATGAGCCCCACTTCAACGGGCTTGGCAACGGGGACAACGGTAGGTCGATCGCCCCGCCTGGACCAGGCGCTCGATCGGCGCCCCGCACCGGTGGCAGGAATGTCCCGCGCGGTCGTAGACCCACAACCCGCCCTGCTCCGGCGACCCGGAGGCGCCGCCCTGCTGGTAGAGCATCGGACGGTCGGACCAAAGTGCCCGGAGATTGCGCTCCACGGCCGTGGCCAGCACGTCGCGAAGGGCCCGGTGCAGCCGGACAACGGCCTCCGGGGCCACGGCGTCCGCCGGGGTCGACGGGTCGATCCCGGCCAGGAAGAGGGCCTCGCTGGCGTACAGGTTGCCCACGCCGGCCAACCTAGCCGGATCCATCAGGCACACCTTCACCGGCCGCCGGCAGCCCGACAGCACCACGGAGAGTTCTTCCGCGGTGAACTCTGGGGCGAGGGGATCGGGTCCCAGGCGCGGCATCGAATCGGAGCCCAATCTCAGGTGGCCGAACTGCCGCGGGTCCTCCATCACCACCGTGCGGCCCCCGAGGCCCAACACGACCGCCGCATGCCGCGGCAGTGGCTGCCCTTTGGCAAGCACCTGCCACACCCCGGTCATCCCGAGGTGGGAGACCAGCAGGTCCGGCCGCCCTCCGGGATGCTCGAGGTCCCAGAGCAGGCACTTGCCGCACCGACGCAGACCGACGATGCGGCATCCCTGCAGCGCCCCGGCGAAGGCGGCGGGCCGGAGGGGGCGGACCAGCCGGGGCTTGGGCACGTCGACCGAGGCGATGCGGCGCCGCAAGACCTGCGGCTTCAACCACCGGGCGAAGGCCTCGACCTCGGGCGACTCGGGCATGATCCGAAGCCTAGCCGATCCCGGCCGGGAGACCAACCCGCGGGGGGCCCAACCAACCAGGCAACACCCCCCCGCCGAATCCGGCCGGACTGCGGGTTGCCGGAGAGGGGGGCCGGGTCACCGTGGGTTCCGGGACATGCACCCCACCAGGGGGGCCCACGGGGCGCGTCGGCACCGCTGCCGACCGACAAACGCCGGCTGGTCCCGGGCCGGTCAAGGGCCTAGGCTCCGGGCCGTGGTCGCTCAGATCGCCATCGTGGTTCCTGTCTACAACGAAGAGGCCAACATCGCGCCGCTCGTGGCCGAGATCGCGAGCGTCTTCCACGCGGAGAGCCGGCCCTGGCAGCTGGTGCTGGTGGACGACGCATCGACCGACGGCACCTGGGAGGCGATCCGGGCCCGGCAGGCGGCCGACCCGAGGGTGGTCGGCTTGCGCCACCGGCGGAATGCCGGCCAGAGCGCAGCCATCTGGACGGGCCTGTCGCACACCCAGGCCCCCCTGCTCTGCACCCTCGACGGCGACCTCCAGAACGACCCCTCGGAGCTGCCCCGGATGCTCGGGCTGCTCGGGGAGGACGCCGACTTCGTCTGCGGCCACCGGGTGGCCCGCCAGGATTCCTTCGTGCGCAGGGCATCCTCCCGCATCGCCCGGAGCGTGCGCTCCTGGAGCCTCGGCCACGACTTCGCCGACACGGGCTGCGCCCTCCGGGCCTTCAAGCGCAGCAGCCTCGCCGGGGTCTTCCCCTTCAATGGACTGCACCGGTTCCTGCCGATCCTCGTCGCGGGCAACGGCAGCCGGGTGCTGGAGGTCCCGGTGAAGCACCGCCCGCGCACGGCGGGCGTGTCGAAGTACGGGGTCTGGAACCGGCTGGGCCGCGGGATCTTCGACCTCGTCGGCATGGCCTGGTACCAGCGCCGCCGACTGCCGGCCATCGACGTCGAGTCCAGCGCCGCCGGCTGAGGGCCGCCGGAGCCCCGCCCCGGCGCCTCACCGGCCCTTGACCGACAGCTCGAGGATCCTGCCCGAGGGCCCGTACGATTCGCCGCTGTGGGTCGAGCGCGAGTACTCGGCGATGTAGAGTCGGCCCGGGGCGCCCTGGTGGATGTCGATGGGTCGGCCAAGGCCGGAGAGCACGGTGTGGAAGTGTCCCTCGTAGCGCCCCTCGGCGTTGCGACGGAGGGTGGCCCGCAGCACATCGAAGCCCGAGTTCTCCTTGGGCGAGCGGATGAAGTTGCCGAAGCGGGTCAGCAGGAAGGTGCCCCGGTATCCCTCCGGGAAGTCCCGGCCCAGGAACACGATCCCGCCCGGCCCGGAATGGGGATCGAAGGTGAACATCGGCGTGCCGGCGAATCCACCGTCGGGCCCGAGGTTGGCCACCGGCAGGGTGAAGGCCAGGCCCTCGGGGGCGTCCGGACTGGCCGCATAGGCCTTCTTGGTCCAGTCGGCAAACCGGTAGGGGAAGCCGTAGTGCCGGCCCGGCTCGATGTGGTTGAGTTCCTCGGGCGCGTCGGCATCCGGACCATTCTCGGTGGCGAACATCTCGCCAGCGTCGTTCCAGGCGAACCCGTAGGCGTTGCGCAACCCGCGCGCATACACCTCGAAGGACGGGGGCTCGACATCGGTCCTGAGGCGCCAGAGGCAGCCCGTGATCGGGGTCTCGCCGCCGCCGAACCATTCGGAATCCGGGCCGGTCAACCCGCCGTCGGTCCGGCCTCCGTTGCCGACGTAGAGGTGGCCATCCGGCCCGAAGGCGATGTGCTCCACACCATGGATGTAGGCCGGGCTGCCGGGGTAATTGGTCTGGAACCAGGGCTTGAGGTCCGACGGGTGGCCGTTGGTGACACCCGTGCTGCGGTAGACGGTGACGATGTTCTGGTAGGGACGCGTGGCCTTGTTCTGCTGGTTGGAGGCGATGTAGAGGCGCTTCTGCCGGTCGAGCGTCATGCCGAGCACGAAGAGCGGGCCGCCGAGGTCGTCGGGGCGGCGCTCCAGGTACCGGCCGGCAGGCAGGATTTGCGCCAGGGCCGCGTTCGACGGATCCAGACGCCAGACGTCCCCCTGTTCGGTGAGCACGTAGAGGGTCTTGCCCCGCCCGTCGCTGGTCATCCGCACGGGCCGGAAGGGCAGACGCGCCACCTCGCGCAGGCCGAACCCGTCGGGCGCCTTGGGCAGCGGCGGGTACCGGTTGGCCTGCTGGAGGGCCTCGAAGGTCGGGTACGCCGTGGTGGCGCGCACCTTTCGGACCTGCCCAGGCGTGACCTCTGGCCCGGAATTGCCCCAGTTGCCGAGGACATGAGTCATCACGAGGGCCACCTCCTCGTCGTTCAGCAGGGCCGGCGGCATCACCCCCGCATAGCGGCGGCCATTGACGGTGATCTCGCCGCTCAACCCCTCGCACACGAGGCGGATTGCCCGGTCGATGTCGGCCAGGAGGTAGTCGGAGCCGGCCAGCGGCGGGAAGACCCCGGGGATCCCCTGCCCCCGCATCTGGTGGCAGGCGAAGCAGTTCTTGAGGTAAAGCTCGCGGCCCCGGGCGACGCGGGCCTCGTCGACCGGAGCCGGCTTCGCGGTCGCGGCCGCCGGTGCCTCGGCGCAAACCGACAGCGCCAGGGCCATCCCGAGGAGCATCTGGGCCACTCGTTGGACCCACGTTTGCGACAGCCTTTGGGCCCAGGCGGCACCCGTCCTGAGGATCCCGACGCGACCGGCGCCTTCCGGCCGGTTCCCAAACCGTTCGTTCATCGGATCACCCACCAGTTCATGCCCTGCGCCGGTACCTCGACGGTCAGTTCGATCCGCCCGTCCCCGGCCACGGCCAGGCGCCGGGACCTGCCGCCCCGCTCGGAGACGCGCGCCGTCCGGGACAGGCCCGTGTAGTGGAGGTTCGGCCGGAGAACCTGGCGCACCGGATGGTCCAGGGGATTGAAGACCACCAGCAAGCCCTTCTCCTCGAGGGCGGGATTCACGTGGAGCATCCAGTCGAGATCCCGGGCGTCGGCGCGACGGCCGTGGATCAGGTCGCTCTCGAGGATGTCCCGGTGCGCCTTGAACCAGTCGACCTGGGCCCTGACCATCGAACGCGTGGCGTCGGTGTCATAAAGCCTCGGGCCCCGGTAGCAGGCCTGCACGCCGAGGGCGAGGTTGCTCTCCAGCATGCGGCGGTAGTGGTCGAGGTGTTGCGACAAGGGCTCGATCGTTGCCGCGGCGCCGCCGCCCTGGTACTCGGTGAGCGGGACGAACATCCAGCCCATGCTCGGAATTTTCTCCCAGGTGCCGTCGTAGATGTTCTGCCGGGTGTGGATGACCTGCTGCTCGCGCGGCAGCGACCAGTTCACCTCACGGTAGCCCATGCCGGTCTTGGTCGATCCGGCCAGGAAGTAGTGGTCGGGCACGTTGAGGTACATTCCCTCGCCCCGGCACCACCGGTAGAAGTCGCGGATTTCCACCCATTGGTTCCAGCGGGAATCCTCGAGCCCTCGATGCCCCGGGTGGTCGGTGGCGGCACAGGGATCGCCCGGGTAGGAGCCGTCGTGCTCCAGCAGGGTGAAGCCGCTCTGGCGATGGAACTCGTACAGACGGCGGAAATAGTTCGTCCCCCAGCGGCTCTGGAGGCAGGGCGAGTTGCCGAAGACCGGCTTGAGCCCCGGCGGCATCACCACGTCGTGGCCGCCGCCGACGCGGCGCGAGGCCAGCAGCGAATAGCTGCCGATCTCCACGCCCCGGCTCCTGGCGTAGGCGGCGAAGGCCCGGGCCTTGGCCAGCGTCTCGGGCCGCTCGTTCTCCATATCGAACCCGCTGCCGAAGCTCAGGATGAGCATCTCGAAGCCCGTGGCCGCGCACTGGTCGATGGCATTGGTCACCGTCGGACCGTGCGAGGAGACCACATGCATCATGAGGGGATTCTCGGTCACCCAGGGGGCCACCGTGCGCATCATCCGCCGGGCGGCCAGGCCACAGCGCTCCCGGTCGGTGCTGTCGTGCGGCAGGATCCACGCCCGGGAGGTCTCGAAGACCGTGCCCGGGGCGAGGGGCTGGCGCGGCCCCAGGTCGGGACCCACCACGAGGAGGCACGGGGTCTTCTTCTCGTAGTTGACCTGCGAATGGAACTCGGGGTCGGGCAGCCAGCGG
Source organism: Verrucomicrobiota bacterium (assembly GCA_016871615.1). Lineage (GTDB taxonomy): Bacteria > Verrucomicrobiota > Verrucomicrobiia > Limisphaerales > UBA9464 > SXXZ01. Next base: position 7,502 of record VHCX01000071.1, on the reverse strand, counting down.
TAGGAGCGCCGGTTGGCCCCTGCGGACGTCATCCCCCCGAAGGCCATGTCGGTCTCCACGTGGAAATTGGGCGGGGTGAGCCCGACGGTGAGTTCATCGACCTCCGACACGCGCTCGACGGCCGCCAGCAGTTCACTGGAGAAACGGTCGAGGGTGAGCACACGGTCGGTGCCGTTGCTCAGGGTGAGCCACTTGGAATAGCACGGCAGGCCGTCGTACAACTCGTAGTGCACCGAGACCCGGAGTCCGCGGAGGGAGGCCCCGGGGTCGGGCGCGGCCGGCGCCTCGAAGTCGAGCCGGAGGGTGACCCCCCTCGGCGGCCACTGCACCCCGGGCGCGTGGTGCCGCACCCGTTTCCAGGCCATGCGTTCGCGGGGCACGCCAACCTCGTGACCGACCAGGCGGAAAGCGCCCGGCCGCGCCTTCAGGCCGGCCTCCCACTCGGGCCGCAGGAAGGCGTGGTTGGGCTGGCCCGCGAGCCCGCCGATGTCGTGGGACCGGCCGTCGATCACGACCACCGCCTCGGGCTTCACCCCCCGGATCAGGGACTCGCCGGTGACGCCGTGTCGCAGGGAGACCGTGGCGGCATTCGGGGAGATCCGAAGGACGCGGCGGAGCAGACCGTTGTCGAGGATCAGCTCGGGCCGGTCCGCCGGAGTCTCGATCCGCGCCCGGTAGGGCTTCGGATCGATGAGCCAGTCGGGGGAGTCGGCGGCACGGATCGAGAGGTGGAGCAGCGATCCGAGGATCGCCAGGGCGTTCAGGAGGCGGCGCATGCGAAAACGAGAGACCGACCGTTCCCGGGGGCGGGACATTCAAGGCTTCGAGGAGGGGACGATTGCCCGTGAGTCGGCCGGAGGTGCCGGGGCCTCGGCCACGAACGCCAGCAGGTCGGCCACGGCCTCCGGCGCCAGGCCGGCCAGCAGGCCCTCGGGCATCAGCGACTGGCCGGAGCTGCGCATGGATCGCACCTGGCGGCGCTCGAGCACCCGCTCCTGGCCGCCCCCGAGCCGCAGGACCACCTGGGTGGTCGTCTCGCGGGCGATGATCGCCGAGTGGGTCTCCCCGTCGGCGGTCTCGATGTCGAAGGCGATGAACGGCGGAGCCACCTCGGCATGCGGTTGCACGATGCTGGCCAGCAGCTTTGGCCGGCCGGCCGTCCTCACCGTCACCAGATCGGGACCCACCGCGTGACCCTCGGACCCGGCCCGATGGCAGGCCGCACACCGCTCCCGGTAGAGCACCGCCCCCCGGGACGCCTGCCCGTCCCGCACGAGGGCGGATTGCAGGGAGGCGAGCGTGTCGGCGCTGGACGGCTCCCTCGGCAGGAGGCGACGCGCCGCCTCCGCCACCGCGGGCGTCGCGTGGGCCTGGAGCGCCCGGACCGTGGCGGCGGGAAGATCGGCCGGCGGCACCTCGCTGCGCTCCACGGCGGCCAAGAGCATCCGCGCGCGTTCCGCACGGCTGGCCAGGAGGGCGGCCACGGCGGCCCGGTCGCCCGGGCCATAGACGGTCCATGGACGCAGCAGGAGGCCGGCGACGGCCGGATCGGCCAGACGCGCCAGCGACCGGATGGCCGCCGACCGGACCGCGGGGGATGCGGCATCGAGCAACCGGCCCAGTGGTTCCATGGCCACGGGCACCGGAGCCGAGCCGAGCAACTCGACCGACGGCACCCGCTCGGCCTCCGGCAGGCCGGTGTCGAGGGCCCGGGCGGCGGCGGCGTGGAACAACCGGCCGAGGCGGGCACCCGACTCCCCGGCGGGCACCGGCGCGCCGGAGCGGTTCAGGGCGTCGAGGTGGGCGCGGACCAGTCGTGGCGCCATCGACGACCACTCCGGGCGTGCGACCAGCCCGAGGAACTCCGCCGACGCGTCCGCATCGGTCCGGCCACCGAGCAGGGTCGCCAGGGCCTCGAGGCACTCGGGCTGACCTGGACCCCGGCCGAACCCCGGGACGCGGGCCAACTCGGAGAGGACCTCGCCGGCACCGACGGACAGCGCGGTGAGCACCGAGGCCCGGACCCACGGATCGGCCGCATCCCGGGCCAGGATGCGGGCCAGCGCGCCCTCCCGGCCTGGACCCGACCACGCCCCGAGGGCCAGGGCCACGCGGCGTCGGACGGCCACGGAAGGATCGCCGGCGAGGGCAAGCAGGCGCTCCCGAAGCGCCTGCGCGCCGGCATCCGACGCGACCACGCGCGGTTCGCAAAGACCGACGGCATGGCCGCGCACGCGCTCGTCGGGATCGGCCAGCGCCACGACGAGGTGGCGACGGAGGTCGAGCGCCCCGAGACCCTCGAGCGACGACAGCGCGTGCAGGCGGGCCATGGGATGGCCCGATCCCGCCAACAACGCCTCGAGACCCGGGACGGCCGAGCGGTCCTGGCGCTCGTGCAGCAGCCGGGAGACGGTCTCGCGCACCCACCCGTTGGGGCTCTCGAGGGCCGTCACGCACTCGGCCACCGTGGCCCGGCTCCAGCGCCGGGGCGCGGGCCTGCGGAATCCCTCGGGCACCACGCGCCAGAGGCGCCCCCGGTCGTTGCCGCTGTCGAGGTCGAGGTGCTGCTTGATGGCCTCGGGGATGGACCAAGGGTGCTCGATGACCTCGCGGTACATGTCGACGATGTAGAGGCAGCCGTCCGGGCCGTTCTGGAAATGCACCGGCCGGAACCAGGTGTCGCGGGAGGCGAGGAACTCCACGTCCCGCTCGTCGGCCGGGCGGCGGGCGATCCAACCGGCCCCGTCGGCGTGCAGCACCTTGCGGTGCACCAGATTGCCCCCGGCATCCCCGATAAAGACGTTGTCGGCGAAGTCCGGGCCGAGGGCGTCGCCGCGGAAGACCGTGGCCCCGGTCGCCCCGGTGAAGTAGCCGGAGACCCGGCCGCCGCCCTCGACCATCCCGGGCACGACGCCGCTGATGCGCCAGCGGGTCCGGACGATGCGCCATGGCTCGTCGGGACTGATGCGGAACACCTCGGCGGCGGGCCCGTCGGCCGCGATGCTCACGCGGGCCGGGGGCAGCGGCGCCCCCGGGTTGCGGGCGAGATGCATCCAGTCGAGGGCGACCCACTGCAGGTGGTCGCTGTTGCTGCAGACGAACCGGTTGCCCGAGGCATCGAAGGTTAGGCCATATTGACCGCCTCCGGTCTCGGGACGCAGCGAGCCGGAGTCCGGATCGAGGCTGAAATCCCGCCCCCGCAGGTCGAGCTCCGCCCCCCCGTGCCCGACGACCGAGACCCGGGTGCCCCCGTTGGGCCCGGTCGCGCCGTACAGGCGGTGATCCAGGCCCCAGTTGAAGGAGTTCAGGAGCGCCTGGACATTGAGCTTCGCCGTCCCGCTGCCGAAGCCGGTGACCACCACCTTCCGTTCATCGGCCCGGCCGTCGCCGCTGGTGTCCTTGAGCCAGAGGATGTCGGGCGAAGCCCCCACGTAGAGACCTCCCCGCGAGCAGATCAGCGCCGTGGGCCAGGGCAGGTTGTCGGCGAAGACCGTGGACCGCTCGAAGCGGCCGTCCCCGTCGAGGTCCTCGAGCCGCCGGATGCGGCCCGCGTGGGGGGTGAGGTCCCGGCGCTCGGAGTAGTCGATCATCTCCGCCACGTAGGCGCGGCCGTCCTCGTCGAAGGCCATCGCGACGGGACTGGCGACGTCGGGCTCGCTGGCGGCCAGCTCAAGGCGGAAGCCGCGCCGGATGCGGAAGGTCTCCAGCGCCCGGTCGGCCGGCACCGGGGGGAACCTCGGCAGGTCGCCCGCAGCCACGCTCGTGGCCTTCGCGGCCGCGCCGTAGGCCTCGGAGTAGGTCACGCGGGTCTTCGGTGTCGCCGCGGGGGGGGTCTCCGCCGCGCGTCCGGCGACCATGGCCATGGCGAGCGCGAGGACGATCTGGACCTTGACTCCCGGAGTCTTCACGGCCCCGATCCTGCACCCGCCAGGTCCGTAAACCCAGCGCACAATGGAGCCCGCTTCGGGACTGGTCGCACGGCCCGGGGTGCCCCGGTTGACCGGGCGCGCGCGAACCATCCTCACCGCCGGGCGGCCCGCTGCAGCGCCTCGGCCACGAGACCCGGCGTGAGCACGACAGGCAGGACCTCCGGCGGCCTGCCCGCCTCGGCCGGATAGACCAGCACCAGCGGCACGCCGCGGCGACCGTGCCGCTTGAGTTCCTCGGCGATCGCCGGGTCGCCATCGGTGAAATCGCCCTCGAGCACGCGGACCCCGAGGTCCTTCACCAGTGCCCGGGTGGCGTCGATCTCGATGGCCGTGGCCTTGTTCCACTTGCAGTTGAGGCAGCTGTCGGCCGTGAAATCCACCAGCACCGGGCGGCCCTCGCGGCGCGCCTTCTCCACGGACGCCGGGCTCCACGGCTGCCAGTCGAGCCCCTTGGTCTTCTTCGCGGCGGGCGTGCGCCACTGCAGCCGGCCCTCCAGGAATCCGAAGTAACCCACCACGACCAGCAGTCCCGCGATCGCCATGGCCCAGCCCCGACCCCGGGTCGCCCGCTGCACGAACTCGCCCCACACCCAGGCCGCCGAGGCCAGGACCACGAGGAACAGGCCGAACCAGAGCACGCCACTGCCGGCCTCGCCCATCCGGTTGGCGGTGAACCAGAAGAGCCACATGGCCGTCGCCAGCATGGGGAAGCCCATCGCGACCTTGAAACGCACCATCCAGACGCCGGGGCGGGGGAGGAAGCGCAGCCAGGCCGGCTCCCAGCACAGCGCCACGAAGGGCAGCGCCAGGCCGGCACCGATGGCGACGAAGAAGAGCACGATCACCATCGGCGGCTGCAGGAAGGCGAAGGCCAGCGCCGAGGCGAGGAACGGCGCCGTGCAGGGCGTGGCCAGCACGGCCGCGAGGATGCCGTTGAAGAACGCGCCGCTCCACCCCTCCTGGGCGGAGAGGTCCGAGGCCTTTTGCATGGCCGATCCGCCGAGGGTCAGCTCGAACACGCCGAAGAGGTTCAGCGCCACGAGCGTGATGAGCACGGTGATCAGGACCCGGAAGACAGGGTTCTGGAACGGGGTGCTCCAACTGGCCGTCCCCCCGGCCGCCTGGATCGCCAGGGCGATGCCGGCCAGCACGAGGAAGGACGCCAGCACGCCCGCCCCGTAGACCAGCCCCAGGGTCCGGACCCGCCGTGGCGACTCCTTGGCCTGCTGGACGAAGCCCAGCACCTTGAGGGCGAGCACCGGCAGCACGCAGGGCATGACGTTGAGGATGAGCCCCCCCACGAAGGCCGAGAGCAGCTTGAGCAGCAACTCGGCCAGGGAAACGGGCCCGGCCGGGGACAGGGGCTCGGCCGGAGTTGTGCCCCCGCCAGAGGCTGTGCCGGAGGTCGAAGACGCCGGAGGCGGAGTGCCCGAGGCGCCCCCAAGATTCAGCCGCACCTCCACCGGCTCGAACGGCGGGGCGGAGGACGGGCCTCCGGCCTTGGCGACGAGGATCCCGGATACGGCGGCGGGCCATTCCGATTCGCCCGGCGTGACCTGTTTGCGCAGTCGCAGCCATCCGTCGGCCGCCGACATGGGCTCGGTCTTCACCGACACCTGGGCTCCTCCGGACGCGGCCTCGAACGGAAAGAAATCGAACCCCGGAATCTCGCGGTCGGGCTTCCACGACACGACGAGGCCGCGGGCAGCGGCCGGGTCCGACGGGGAGGCTTCCCACGACGCCCTCAACGCCAGCCCGGACGCCGGTCGGGGCACGCGCTGGAGCGCCGCCTCGATGTCGGCCGCCTGGGGCGATGCCAGATCGACCGCACCCACCACGACCGTCGTCTCGACCTGCGCGCTGCCCGGAACGCACTCCTCGTGGCACTCGAGCCACTTGACCTTGGCCTTGAGCGTCAGCGGGCCGGTCGGTTGGCCGGCCGGAACCTCGATGGGCACCGCCAGCAGGACGCTGCCAGCGTAGGTCAGGGTCTCGAACTCCTTCTCGATGGTCTTCTCCGGGGCGGGCCACTGGATCTCCCCCGGACGGACACCGGGGGGCAGGGTCCAGTCGATGCGGGTCTTCAGGCCCACCTCATCCCCCGGATTGCGCCAGTAGATGTGCCACCCCTCCTCCATCCGCAGGCGCACCGCCGCCACCAGCCGGGATCCGGGCCGGACCGTGGCCTTGTCGGCCCACAACTCGGCTTTGGTGGCGGACTGCGCCTGAAGGCCCATCAGGCTGCAGACCCAGCCCAGCAACATCCATCCGGTGGTCCAACGCATGGAGAGAGAAAAGGCCACGCCCTGCGGCTTGTCCAATCCTTCCGCCAAAACGACGATCTGCTAGGGCAAGACTCCCAGGCGCCGCCGGAGTCCATGGCACGCCGGCCAGAGTTACCTTCAACGGGCGATCCGGCTTACGGATGCCGCGACCACGACACCTCCAGCAACCCACCCGCGACGAGCCTTTTTGCCTCCGCGATCGCCCGGCGGGGTATCCACCCATGGCACCGGGAGCAGCCCGGATGACGGAGATCGAGCCCTGTTGGGCACATCCCATGAAAAAAGGCGCGATGGTTGTCATCGCGCCTTCAAAGATGGACTTAGCAAGCGTCGCCCCCAAGGACGACGATCCACCAACCGACCCACCGCATCAGCGGCGGCTGCGGCGGAGGGCGGAGGCGCCGAGGAACGCGGCACCGACCACACCGAGAGCCACGGTGGTGGGCTCGGGGATGTTGGCGGAGACGGCGATCTTGAAATTCGCCTCGGTGCCCGAGCTCAACTGGCGCAGGGCCCAATCACCGCTGCCGGAACCAGTCTTCTGCCAAAAGTCATTGGCCGAACCGCCAACATTGGTGTTCGGGCGACCCGCCGTATTGACCGCACCACCGACGAGCAGACCCTTGTCGGACGTCGTGCTGGCACCGGAGAGACTGACCGTCACGGTGAACGCCTTCGGGAGCTTGATCTCGCCGAACTGACTCACGAACGGCGTGTAGTCGAAAGACGCCGTGTTCAGACCGGCGGAAAGACCGATGTTAGGAACTTCCAGAAGCTTGGTTCCGGGGGCGGCGGAGCCGTTGATCAACGGGCCGTCGTTCGAGTAGAGCGTCAGTTTGGCCGAACCACCCAACGACGCGGAGTAGTAGTCGAAGGTGAGCCCAGTGAACACGTAGCCCTCCGACGGGAGACGAATTTCGTCACCGTACTCGAGGCCGCGGTGACCATTGGCGATGGAGGTGCCCACGCCGTAGAACTCGGTGCCGAGACCAGTGGTGGAATAAATCGTTCCGCCGAGAGCCGGGAGGGTTGCGAGGGCGATCACCGCAACACCAGCGAGTTTGGAGAGTTGGATCATGTTTGGGGGACGATGGATGGTTATGCAGCGGCGTCGTTTCTGTTCACTTGGGCAGACTCGCCGGAGCTCACGGTGCTCTCTGAATCCCCCCCCCGACCAAATCGGACGTTCGCTTGTTTGAGATGGTTATGCGGCAAGCCCCCGCGTGGGTCAAGCAGGGTTTTGAAAAAAAACGTTCCAAGGCCGGAGAACCCCCCAGGATGCAGGGCC
>VHCX01000070.1 GCA_016871615.1 Verrucomicrobiota bacterium | reverse complement strand
CCCCCGGCCCCCTGACCCGCCACCCGCGGGCGCGCTGGGCCCCCCAGATGGTCGAGCCAGATCGGCCCGCCATCCGCGCCCGACCGAGTGAAGGTCCAGGAGGCGTTCATCTTCGGGCCAACGAACATTACCGTTGTTGACTCATTGGGTTGAGCTCCCGGGTTCCCGAAGTCATCAACCCCGGAGTCAAGATTTTCTTGACCTCCCCGAATCCGGGGTATCGGCCCATCAAAATTAAACATGTATTTGAAACTCCCGGATCAGCGAAAAGCCTTCGACGGTTCCGTACCGTCGCGGATCCAGGCTGGACGGCAGGCCCTCCGACTCCCCGCGAGGACTCCGCACCATCGATCGGACGGAGGGCCTCGCCGGTTGGCTCCCCCGGGGGAACCTGCGACAACCCCGGATTGACGGCGGGAAGCTCCTGCGATTGCCTTCGGCGCATGCACCAAAGGCGTCGATGGGGATGGCTGCTGGCGTTGCCCTTGATGTTGGTCGGGGTCCAGGGGGCCGAGACCCTGTCGCTGCCCGACGGCAGGACCTTCCGGGAAGCGACCGTCCGGCGCCTCGACGACGACCGGTTGGTGGTCGAGCACGCCGGCGGGCAGTCCACCCTGTTCTTCCATGAGGTTCCCGAGGCGCTGCGACGCCGGCTCGGGTACGACAGTGAGGCCGCGCTCCGACGCCTGACGCTCGAGGTGTTCCGCCTGCGCGGCGTAGCCCGCGGCGGCGCGACACCCGACGCGAACCCCGGCACGGGCACCGAACCCGTCCGCCCGAGGTTGCTCGAACCGGTCGCGGTCCCTGCCCCTCCGTCGGCATCTCAGGCGGGGACCACGGCCTCCCGGGCCGAGCGCTGGGCCGGCCTCGAACCCCCGGCCCGGGCAACGGGACTCGCGCCCGTTGGCGATGGTCAGGTCATCGGGGTATGGGAACTCGTCAACCACTATCGCTCGGATCCGTCCGCCTCGGACGCCCGGTACCGCAAGCGATCCTTCCGTGTCACCGGCGTGGTCGAACGGATGGAACGGGGCCTGGTCAGCCGCAACGTGCGGGTCTTCCTCGAGACGCCCGACCCGGCGGTACGGCCGGTGTGCGAGTGGCGCATCGACGACAAGATCCCGGCCTTCCACACCCGCCGCGACGGCCGCACGCTGGTCGCCGAGAACAACCGCTCCCGCTGGAAACTGCTCGAGGCGGGCCAGACGGTGACCTTCGAGGTCCGCTGCGACGGCCTGGAAGACGGCCTTGTGGAGCTGAAAGGGGCCCGACTCCAACCCTGAGCGTCGGGGACGCGGAAAGAAATCGCTGGGCCGGATCCGGGGCAACATCTCGAGAAACTGCGCTCCGAGGATTGCGCCAAGCAGGTCACTGCAACCATCAGGGACGGCCGTGGCTCCGACCGCGGCCCCAGTTTCCAACCGGCCGGCAACCTATCCGGCGGGGCCGTCGAGCTCGGCCGTGACGGTGATCTGCACGGCGGCGTCCAGCGGCATGTCGGACACGCCGATGGCCAACCGCGCATGCGCCCCGCGGGAACCCAGCACCGCGTTGAACAGGTTGGACGCCCCGTTGAGCACCTGCGGATGCCCCCGGAAACCCGCCGCGCAATGCACATAGCCTTCGACCCGCACCAGTCGGCGAACCCGATTGAGGTCGCCGCCGGCGGCCGCCTGAAGCTGCGCGAGCGCATTGAGCGCGCACTGGCGGGCCGCCTGGTAGCCTTGCTCGACGGTCAACTCGGCTCCCAGGCGTCCGGCGAAGGCCATCACTCCGTCGCGCCAAGGCAATTGCCCCGAGGTGAAGACCAGCGCCCCGGTGCGGGCCCAGGGTTCATAGGCGGCCACGGCCCCCGGGGCCGGTGGAATGGTGATGCCCAGGCGCTGGAGGGTGTCTTGGACGTCCATGCTCGGTGCGTGGGGATGGGCCATGGGTTGGAAGTCCTGGCCGCTCTCAGGCGGCCGCCGGGGCCGGGAACTTCGCCGAGACCGCTCCCGGGGCCTTCGAGAAGCTCCGCCATTTCGACTGCGGCACCAGGCCCAGCCCGATCAATACGCACTGGCTGGCCACGAAGACCATCAGCGCCGTGAAGGCCCCGCTCATGAACCCGTAGCTGTGGAGCCCCACGCCCAGCAGGTTGGTGCCGAACCACGACCAGCTGGTGACGATGTTGCCGAAGATGGCCAGGTTCATGATGCCGCGCTCGCGGACCATCCCGCCCCAGCGGGCATGGAGGATGAGCGCGTTCCAGAGCACGATGATGAGGGCCCCGTTCTCCTTGGGATCCCAGCCCCAGAAGCGCCCCCACGACTGGTCGGCCCAGATGCCGCCCAGCACGGTGCCCACGAGGCTGAAGAGCGTGGCGAAGCACAGGATGCCATAGACCATGCGCGAGAGGCTCCGCCCCATGTCGGCGGTCATCACCTTCGTGAAGAATCCCAGCACCACATACAGGATCGCCAGGAAGCCGGCGACGTAGGTGGCCGAGTAGCCGAGGGTCACGATGACCACATGCGTCGCGAGCCAGAAGTTGGTGTCGAGCACCGCCTGGAGCATCACCATGGTGTCGCCGCCGAGGGCCAGGTTGTGGGCCACGATCTGCGTGGAGAACCCGATCACCGTGGCCACTGCCAAGCCGATGGCGTTCTTCCAGAACGACTCGAGGATCAACCCCAGCCCCACCGCGCCCCAGCCGATGAAGATGGCCGAGCTGTAGAGGTTGGTCACCGGCGGGCGGCCCTCCAGCCACATGCGCACCAGCAGTCCCAGCGTGTGCACCACGAAGGCCAGGCGCACGAGGTTCAGGGAGGTCTTGCGGCTCCATTCGGCGAAGTTGAACCAGAATCCGCAGCCGAAGAGGAAGGCCACCAGGTACAGCGAGGCCGCCTTCGAGAAGGGCGCGAAGGCGTTGAAGCGCTGCTCGCGCCCTGCCTTGGCGAGGGCGTTGCCCAACCGCAGCGACTCCAGGTAGCCCGTGTAGGCGGCGACGGCGGCCTTGAAGGCCCCGGCGTCCTGGCCGCGGAACGCGTCGGCCATGGCCGCCCAGTGGCCGACGGCCGGGTGCAACGGCCGGGAGCCCGCCGTGCGGATCGCTTCGGAGACGGTCTCGGGCGGCAGCTCGGCCTTGGGGATGCGCATCAGGTGCTTGAGCAAGGGCGCGCCGAAGCTGGCATCCAGCAGCGCCTCGGGCACCCGCTGCCACTCGAGGGAGTCTCCGCCGGCGGCGGGCGGGATGAGCAGCGGCGGCTCGCCCCGGAGCGTAACGAAGTACCGCTCGGCAGGACCGAAGACCTCGGTGAGGGCATTGGTGTCGAAGGAACCGGTTCCGGCCATGCGCTGCCGGAAGGCCTCGACGCCGGCCGGGATGGACTTCCGATAGGCGGCGATCTCGTCGGCGAAGCGCACGGTATCCTGCGGATGCACGGTGTTCTTGAGGCGCAGGTAGAGGGTCATCGACTCGTAGAGCCCCAGGGTGGCGTTGTCGAAGGCGTTGCGCTGGGAGGAGTCCTTCTTGGTCTCCTGGATGTTCCGGGCGTTGTCCTCGATCTGCTTCAGGCCGGTCTCCCCGAACTGGTTCCACGAGTAGTGCTTGCCGTCCTCGCCCGCCGCGGGATTGGGCTCCGGCAGCTTGAGCAGGGCCTTGAGTTCCGGATGGTCCACGCGGAAGACCTTCCAGCCGTCGGCCAGTTCGGGCCGGGTCATCAAGGTCAGCAGCCACTCGGTGGCCGTGAGGATCCTCGGGCGCTCGTACCACGACTTGGAGGGCTCGAGGTTGGCCGTTTCCTTCTCGCGGATGCGGGTGAGCGAATTGCGGGCGAGCGAGTCGATGGGCTGGAGGCGGCCGTTGAAGACCACCGGCAGGCGGCCGAAGGCGGCGAGGGCCTCGTCACCGTTGGAGCGTCGCACCAGGGCACCCAGGATCCAGAGGGCGAAGATCCCCGTGATGACCAGCGGAAGGCGTTGTTTCATGGGAGGTTGGAGTCGGGCGGTTGCGCGGTTCTTTTTGGGGGGCTGGAAGGAGGGTCTCCAGGGCTTGGAGGTCGGCTTCGGCCTCAGGCCGGCCTAAGGGTGCCCGCCGGCTTGCGGCGCGCGATGAACTTCGTGAGATGGATGAGGAACTGCACCAGCAGGCCCACGCTCATCAGGACGCACCCGACGTAGGGCGTGACCCACGAGGGGTTCCGGACCACCTGGAGGGCGCTGGTGCCCCGGCCGCCATCGGCCAGCTGCTCCTTGCCCATCTGGTACTGGAAGAAGGTGTGCCCGCCATGGCGCAGCGGGGAGTTCATGTAGATGTCCACCTCGCGGTCCTCGCCGGTGTCCGCATGGCGCAGACGCACCCGGCTCTGGAAGTTCTTCGGGATGTCCGTGCCCGGGTAGGTCTCGTGGGTGGTCTTGATCAGGGTCAGGGCGAAGGGTTTGTACTCGCGCACCGGGCGATACTCCACGCGCCACTCCCGACCCTCAGCGGTGACGGTCTGGGACTTGAGTTCGCCGGAGATCGCCCAGGTGCCCAGGCTCGATGCGCCCAGCAACTCCACCACGGCCGCCGGCACATTTCGGGAATCCATGGCCCGGCTGGGCGGCAGCGGATCGATGACGATGCGGGCGCCGATACCGTTGGGTGCGGCCGGCGGCCGGTTGGAATCCATGACCGGGGCCCGCTGACGGACCCGGGCGTTCTCATAGGCCTCCTTCACGCGGACCGTGAAGGGCAGCAGCCCGTGGCTCACCTCGGCCCCCACGGTGAGCCGCGAGGCCGGGATGGCCACCACCTGGTCGAGGTCGTTGCTGCCGGCGCCGTGCAGGAAGGCCAGCTCGAAGTCCATCGACGACTCGGAGTAGTTGCGCGTTTCGCCCTCGCGGAAGCTCAGAATGCTCTCGCGGGCCAGCATGTCGGTCGCCAACTGGCCCAGCAGCAGCAGGATGATGCCGATGTGCGTCAGGAAGATGCCGCTCTTGGCCCAGGTCCACTGGAAGCGCGTGAAGTGGGCCACGATCAGGTTGACGACCAGCAGCGTGCCCAGCAGGTAGCCGCCGGGCAGCGGCACCACCGGGAAGGCCGATCCATGCGGGGTCCAGTAAGCGAACCAGCTGCGGAAGTAGCGCTCTTGGGCCACGTAGAGCCCGTCGCTGGTCTGGCCCAGCGTGCCGAAGAAGACCACGGCGACGCCCAGGCCCAGCAGCACCACGGTCAGGCGCAGGGACGAAAGGAACTGGAAGACCTTGGAGAGCATGATGACAGGGGTCGGACGTCGGAACAGGCCTCGTTATTGAAGAAGAATCTCAGGGCTTGCGGGTTCAACGGATGGACGGGCATCGGCTGGCTCAGAACCGCAGGGAGCGCACGAAGCGCTCGAACGACTCCTGGTGGCGTCCGGCCACAGCCGGCGGCGCGGTGAGCTTGAAGAACCAGGATACGCCATCCCGCGGCACGATGGCCCCGAGGATGGTCTTGTCGGTGCCGACCAGCTCGACCCACGTCGCACGGTCGCCACCGGCCGTGGGAACGGTCCTCGAATTGCCGGCCAGGGCGGCGGCCTCCAGCGGGGCCAGCCCCACCTGGCCACGCCAGCGGTTCACGTTGGCCAGGAGGCCACCGCCATCGCCGTTGAGCTTGCTGATCGACACGTCGCCGTTGCCGGCGGCATCCGGGATGTCGAAGGACGCCAGGCGCATGGGCTTCGCCCCGGCGGACGTCCAGCCGGCGGGCACCTGCCACGCGGGAAGGCCATCCGCGCCCCCGCCGGCCGAGAGCGCCGGGGCCGACGATGCCGGACCGGCCGGGGTCGGGGCGGCCGACGCCGGGGTCTCCGGCGACGACTCCCGGCCGCCCCCGGTGTCCACCGACTTCAGCCATGCCAGGAACTGGGGTTTCTGCTCGGCCACCAGCGCATTCTCGCCGGTCATCTTGAAGAACACGGTCATCTCGCCCGCCGGCAGGATGGCCGCGAGGGTGCGGGCGGCCGACTTGCCGTCGAGCACCGCCTTCTTGCCATCCAGTTCGTACATCACCATCTCGCGATCGCCGGCCGCCACCAGTGACCGAAGGCCCGGGAGGCCGGCCTCGGTGACCGGCTCCAGGCCGATCTGGTCGCGCCAGCGGTTCACGTTTTCCAGTTCCCCGCCGGCCCCGCCGCCCATGGCCACCACCGAGATGTCGGCCGAACGGCCGTCGGGGCGTTTGACCGCGTAGCTGGCCACCCGCATGCCGGAGGCGGGTTTCTCTTCCCAGCCGGCCGGGACCGTCCAGGGCACGGGGGCGCGCTCGGACGGCTCGGTGGCCGCCCCGGGGCTTCCACCGGGACCGGACGCCGACGCGGGCGCGGCCTCGGATCCGCCCCGATCGGCCACGGCGGTCACGGGCACCTCCCTCGGCGCCTGATAGACGCGGACCTCGTCTTTGCCGCAACCGGAGGTCGCCCAAGCCGTCGCCAGAACCGCCATCGGGATCATCGAACGCATCCCTACAGTTTGGAGGCAGCCGCCAATCCGGCAAGCCACGACTCGGAGGCCGACCCGGACGAACAGCTCAGGGTGGCGGGGACGGTTCCGGCGGGAGGTGCTTGCGCACCGTCAGGTAGATGAGGCCGCCGATGGCGCTCCAGGCCAGGTTCAGCGAATAGCCCAGCAGGGAAAGCGACAGGGCCTCGGCCGGCTTGACGGCGAACCCCGGGAAGTCCATCGCAAGCAGCCCCACGAAGAGATGCTCACGCACGCCAAGGCCACTGGGGGTGATCGGAAGGGCCGCCAGACAGACCACCGCAGGCACCACGAACCACAGGTTCCATCTCGGGATCTGGAGCCCGAGCCCCGAGGCCAGGGAGGCGAAGGTGCCCACGATGGCGACATTGATGACCAACGACAGCAGGGCGCTGCGCCAGAGGAAACCCGGGTTGCGCCCAAAGAGCCGGCAGGAGGCCAGCGCCCGCAGCGGCGACCTCGCCCACGGGAACCGGCCGGCCCAGCGGCCCAACCGCCCCTGCTCGGAGAGCACGTCGGTGAAGAAGCCGGCCCCGGCCAGCACCAGTGCCACAACCATCATGCCGAGGATCGTCAATCCCACGCCACCGTAACCACGAAACCTCGTAAACAGGGGCCAATTTGGGATCGCAAAGATCCCGGCAAAGACCAGCAGGGCGAGGATGCCGACCAACCGGTCGACGAAGACGGTGAGGGCCGCCTCGGCCTTCTTGTGGTGGGTGCTGCGGGCGGCGGCGTAGGCCTTCCACACGTCGCCCCCGGTCGAACCCAGCAGGAAGGCGTTGAAGAAATGGGCCATGAACGACAGGCGGGTGACCTCGCCCAGCGGCAACCCCAGGCCCTGGACCCGGAGCGCCTCGCGCCACCGGAGCCCCCCGAGGAAAATGAGCACACCGCAGAGCCCGAAGGCCAGGCCGAGGCTGCCGGCCTCGAGCCGGCGTGCCGTCTCAAGCAGCTTGGACGGGCTGTGGGTCCATGCGTACTGACGCTGTTCCCAGGGCCCCATCGCCTTCCAGGCCTCGGGCTTTCCCTGCGCCAGGAGGTCGATCTGCGCCTCGTTGCAGAAGATTGCGTGGAAGATGGCGGCCAGGAGCAGGGCGCAAACGGCCAGCCGGATGAGCTGGCCCAGCGTCCTGCGGGACGGGGAAGGATTGGCAGTCCGGGAGGCCATCCGGACTACTCCGCCCCCCAGACCGAACGGATGTGGGCGTACCCCTTGGAGACGTCCTCGGGGGCCACCCCCGGGTTCAGCTCGAGGACCTTGATGTGCTCCGGGCCCACGAACGGCTTGAGCGCGTCATAGTCGATGACTCCAGCCCCGGGCGGCGCATGGTCATGGGCGCCGTCGGACGTCAGCACCACGTCGTGGATGTGCAGGCCGCCCAGGCGCTCGGAGAGGCTCTCGAGGTGCATGCGGTGGTCGAGGAAGCCCATCTGGTGCTTGATCTGGGCATGGCCGCAGTCGTGCCAGTAGCGGACGTTCTCGGGCAATTGGTCGAGGAAGAAGAGCAGGTCGTGGTCGAAGGGGATCTCCTCCACCGCCTCGCGGTTCTCGATGCCGAGCAGGAGGTTTTTCTCACCCGCCACCTCGGCCAGGCGGCGGATCATGTCCAGTGCCAGCTCCATGGGCTTCTCCTTGCGGGACTCGCGGCGCTGCTCCAGCTCGGCGATGAGCTTGGCGTACTTCGGGGTGTCCTGCTTCCCCGCCGCGGCCAGCGCCTCGAGCTTGTCCTGGTAGTGGGGGTCGCCGAAGAACCCGGACAGGTCGACCGCCCCGGAATGCAGCACGATGAGCTTGGCCCCTAGGCGTTCGGCCGTCTCGATGGTCTTGATGGAATGCTTCCAGGCGAGGTCGCGCTCGCGTTTCTCGGCGGCCGAGAACTTGAAGAGGTTCGGCGCCGCGTGGTTCACCCCCATGGGCAGCGGGCAGAAATTGTGCAGGGTGCTGATCCGGATCATGCCCGCCTCCACCGCCGCGAGGATGCCGGGCACCAGGCTGACCCGGATCCCGTGGCTGAGCTCGGCGTGCTCGAAGCCCAGATCCCGGATCTCGCGCAGCATGTCGCCCCCGTCTTGGTGGCGGCTCGAGTTCCAGCAGGTGGAGAGGGAATACATGATCGGTCGACTATCGGCCCCCGGCCGGGGTCTGGAAACAAAAAGGCCGGATGCGTCCCCGAAGGAAAACATCCGGCCCCGTCGAAAGCAAACCGCCTTGCGGCGGTGCCGCGTCACTGGTCGGCGTAACGGGCGGCCAGCATGGCGGAGAACTTGGAGACCTTCATCTTGCGACGACGGGTCTCGCTGGGCTTCTCGTAATGCCGCTTCATGCGGACGTCACGGAGGGTGTTCTCGCGGTCCACCTTCTTCTTCAGGCGGCGCAACGCGCGATCCACGGGCTCACCCTTTTTCAGTTTGACTTCGCTCACTTCAAATTTCAGCTCCTTCCGGGGCCTGGCATCGCGCCCTCGGGGAGGCGACGCATTCAGGCGCAGGATCCCGGGAGGCCTGTTCGCAGACTTCCCCGGACCGCCGGTCGTCGGCATGGGCCGCGCGACCGGAGCCCGCGAGGAGAGCCGGCTTCCGACCGTTCCGCAACGGGTTTTTCGGGGCACCGCGGCCCAAGGACCATCGATGCCGTCCACGCCTGAGCACAACGGAATGCGATCGGGGGGCTACTCCACCACCATCGGGGGGACCTCACGGACAGGCCAGCGTCGCGCGGAGGGCCTCCCAAACGGTATCGAGCCCCAACGCCGCGAGCCCCCCCGGATGGGAGCGGGTGCGGACGCGGGGCCCCGGGGGGCGCCAGACGGCCTCGCTCGACGGCCCCCAGAGGACCATGCACGGGATGCCGACGGCGGCCGCAAGGTGAGTGATGCCCGAATCGTGGCCGATGAACCCCTGGCAGGCGGACAGATGTCCGGCCAATCCATCGAGCGGTTCGCCGCGCAGGAGGCGTCGGCGGGGTCCCGGGATCCTTGCGCCGAGCCGCCCGAGGGCATCCCCCTCCGCATCGCCGCCGACGAGGACCAGTCCGAGGTCGGTGGACCCGACCAACCGGTCGACGAGGCCTTCCCACCGTTCCAGGGGCCAGTTCTTGGAAGGGCTGCCGCTGCCCGGATGCAGGGCGATCCAGCCACCCTGCCCCCCGCCCATGCCGGCCCAGCGCAACCGGGGCACCGGGTCGGCGTCGAAGATCGCCAAGCGCTCGAGCGGCGCGAGCAACTGGACGGACGCAGGCACGCCCAGCGCTTCGTCCGGCCGGTGCGGCCCGGGGATCACCTGGGCCCGCGACACCCGGGCGACGTTGTCGCGGAAGAGGCCGTCGGGATCGTACAGGTAGCTGAAGATCACCTCGCAGGCGGCCAGGCGTGCCGATTCGGCAGGGTCCAGCCGCCCGCCCCGGGCGAAGAACCCGGCCAGCGGCCGCGACTCGATGGCCCGGGCCTCGTCGGCCAATCCTGCCCGGACGGCCAGCGGCGCGACGTTCGGGTAGGTCAGCAGTTCCAGGCGGGCCCGCGGGAAGCGCTCCCGCAGGGCCGCCAGAACCGGGAGCGTGACGATGAAGTCGCCAATGGCCCCGCCCCGGATCACGAGGATCCGCCCCTGCGGAGCGGAGGTGGTGCTGGACGGGGCTTCGACGGTCATCGGGGCACGGGCCTACCGGACCCCGTCCGGCGACGCAAGCGGCAACCCGGCGCCGCCCCCCCTCGGGCATGCGGCAAGAGGGGCCCGGACGGGATGGTCTCGGGACGGCGTAGCACCCAACACGGTGGGTGCGGGAAGATTGGACGGAACCCACCGCCGCGCGAGACCCCGCGCTGTGTGGGCTGCGGCGACGACGATGGCGCGGGAAAAACACATCCATCGATCGGGCAGTTCATCCGCCATATGTGGTGCTCTGGCACCTTTTGTGTCAATAGTGAGGACCGACCCCTTTGCGGGGTCGCCACGGACGGCCTCGCCCTGATAGGGTATCCGGTGGTGCTGGGTTCCCTCTTCGTCCAAACGGTCTTCTGGCGCGCGCTGGCCTATCTGTCGTGGGCGCTGGTGTCGCTGTTGACGATCCGCGTCTTCGATTCGGTGGAACTCTTCGGCCTGATCAGTGCGGCGCTGCTGGTGCTGGGCAGCCTGCCGGCGCTCGACGGGGGGTTCCGCAACACCCTCAACCGGCGCATCCTCGGGCGCGCCCGCGACGGGGAAACGCTCCGGACCCTGCGCTTCGGGCAGCGGCTCTACACGCGGTTCTGCGCGGCCGTGCTGGTGGCGGGCACGCTCATCCTCTGCGCCTACTCGGTCACGCCCAACGCCCGGTTGCTGGAGCTGCCGTGGGCCTTCTACCCGTTGCTCGGCGCCGTCGGCGGCATCGTGGCGCTGGGCTCGGCGTTCCTGCAGCTGCTGACCGGGCTGGGGCAGCAACGGCGGATGTTCATGTTGCAGCTCTTCATGGCCTGGGCCTCCATCGGGATCCTCTGGGCGGGCTTCCGGCTGGGCTTTGGCGTCTGGTCGTTCGTGCTGTCGCAGAGCCTCCCAAGCCTCGTGGCGATGGGCCTGGCCGCCCCGGGCATCCGGGAGGCGGCGCCGGGACTGCGGCTGCTGGACTTCGCCTGGGACCGCGACGACACGGCCCGGCTCCGGGAACTGTGGCCCGAATCGTCGGGGCTGATGCGCTTCCAGCTCTGGACGCTCCTGGTCTACACCCTCGACGCGACGCTGGTGGCCTGGCTGTGGCAGGGCAAACAGGTGGGCCAATACCTGCTGGTGGCCAATCTCTTCAGCAAGCTGCGCCTGCTGCTGCAGTCGGCCGACGACGCGGTCTGGCCCATCCTCGCCGCGAAGACCGACAAGGCCGAGACGATCGCCGAGGGGGTCTTGCGCTTCAACGGCTGGCTCTGGGGAGGCGCCATGGCCGTGTCGGCGCTGTGCATCCCGGCCTTCATCGCCGACTACAAGGCGCAGGACTTTTCCGGGGGCACGCTGCTGACGGGGCTCTTCGCCCTGCGCTACCTGATCATGGGCATCGCCTCGCAGCCGGGTTATTGGATGTTCGGCCATGGCCACATGGACCTCCTGGCCCGGCTCATGCGCCGCGAGCTGCTGTGCTGCCTGGCCCTCGGCGTTCCGCTGGGGCTGTGGCTGGGACCCATCGGCATCCTGATCGCCTTCATCGCCGGATCGGCGGGCAGCACCCTGCTGCCACTACACCTGGAGTTCGCCCATGCCAGCGGACGCCCGGCCTGGCCGATGCTTCAGGCGTCCTGGTCGCGGGCGGCGGTCGCGGCGGCGGTCGCGGGCGCGCTGGCGATGCTGGGGCTCCGGCTCGGCGGCCACGACTGGCGACTCACCGTGGCGGTGGCCGGGCTCAGCCTCGCCGGCACCCTGGGCCTGGCCCTCGGCGCGGCGCTGGTCCGGGCGCGACGGGCGGGAGTCACCGGGCGGGCCGAGCTGGGGCGTTTCCTCTGAGAGCCGGAATCTCCGGGAGGGGACCTGCGGCGGGGGATTTTGGGGTGATGGCGAGGGCGGGTAGGCCGCCGCAGCCGCTGAGGCGGGCTTCAACGGCCGGATCGACGCTGGCCGTCGGCAAAAGACCCGCCGACCGGAGGGTCCGCTGGCACCACGCCGGGCGAAGCGGTCGAACACCGGGTCGCACGCCCCCTTGACTCGCCCCGGCTTCTGGCGGACGACTGGTCTACGCGCCCTCAGGGCACACCTCCCGCCATGAGCCCCCTCACCCGCTTCTCGGTCGCCCCCCTCCACACCCTCACCCGGCGCCTCGCGGCGGTGGCCATGGGGCGGGAGGAACCGGACCTGGTGATCACCGGGGCCAGGATCCTCTCGACCTACACCGAGCGCATCCACGACGGGAAGGAGCTGTGGATCAGCGGGGGCCGGATCGCGGCCGTGAAATCGGCCGGGACCTGCCGCCGCGACTCGGGCGCCCGGTTCCACGACGCGGCCGGCGGCCTGCTGGCCCCCGGGCTGGTCGATCCCCACATCCACATCGAGTCGTCGATGATGACGGCCTGCGCCTATGCCGAGGCCGCCCTGCTCTGCGGCGTCACCTCCATTTTCTGCGACAGCCACGAGATCGGCAACGTGTGCGACGCCGAGGGGATCGAGTGGATGCTCGAGGATGCGCGCCGGGCCCCGCTGAACATCTTCCTGACGGTCCCGAGCACGGTGCCGGCCACCGGCCCGCAGTTCGAGACGGCCGGCGGCGACCTGACGGCCGAGAAGATCGGCACCCTCTTCGACCGGTGGCCCGAGGCGGCGGCCCTGGGCGAGAAGATGGACTTCGTGCATGTCGCGATGGGCGACCCCCGCAGCCACGCCATCCTCGCGGCGGCGCTCCGGCGCGGGAAGCCGGTGTGCGGGCACATCTACGGCCGCGAGTTCGTCTCGGCCTGCGCCGCCAGCGGCATCACCGACACGCACGAATCGATCGACCCGGACATCGCCTCCGACTTCCTCGAGGCCGGGCTCTGGATCTTCCTGCGCGGGGGCAATCCCACGACCCCGTGGCATTCGCTCCCGCTGGCCGTGCAGGCGGTCACCCGGGCCGGGGCCCATCCGAAGCGGGTCTGCGTCTGCACCGACGACCGCGACGCGGACGACCTCTTCCTCTTCGGCCTCGACTGGGTGGTGCGCGAGGCCGTGAAGGCGGGCATCGCGCCCGTGACGGCTTGGAGCATGGGATCGCTGCACCCGGCCACCCGCTACGGCATGGACGGCGACTTCGGCGGGCTGGCCCCCGGGCGACGGGCCGACGTGGTGCTGCTCGACGACGGGCTCAAGCCCCGGGGCACCTGGTATGGCGGCGAGCACGTCGTCGACGGCGGGCGGATCACCCCGGTCCTCGAGGCGGCCCTCTCGCAACGCTACCGCTACCCGGCCTCGGCCTATCGCACCGTCCACATCGCCGACAGCGTGCCGCTGGTGCCGGAACTGCCCCGGGCCGCCTGCACCGCCAACATCCTGCGGGTCGCGCTGCCGGGCATCCTCACCTTTCACGATCAGGTGGCCTTCACGCCGGCGGCCGACTGGAACGCGACGCTGGCCGCCCATCCGGAATGGTGCCTGATGGCGGTGGTCGAACGGCACGGCCGCAACGGCGGGGTCGGCCACGGCCTGCTCCAGGACTTCGGTCTGACCGGCGGGGCCGTGGCCAGCTCGGTGGGGCATGACGCGCACAACCTGATCGTCGCCGGACGCAACGAGGCCGACATGCGCCTGGCGGTGGACACGCTCCGGCGATGCCAGGGCGGCGTCTGCGTGGTGCGCGACGGCCGGGTGGCGTCGCTGGTGGAGATGTCCATCGCCGGCCTGCTGTCGGACAAGCGCGCCGGGGAGGTGGCCGTGGAGAGCGCCGCGCTGAAGAAGGCTTGGGCCGAGGCCGGCTGCATCCTGCCCTACATGGGCTTCAACCTGCTGCCGCTGTCGGTGATCCCGGAGATCCGGCTCACCGACCGGGGCCTCGTGACCGTGCCCGGCATGCAGGTCGTGCCGCTTTTCGAGACGGCCTGAACCGGTCCTGTGAGGAACGCCGCGGATCGGGGGGGGCCGGAAGATCGGCGGGTCGGTGCCTTCGACGAGGACGGGACCGGTCTTTGCCCTCGGACCTCGGCGCCCATCCCGCCGCCGTGGGACGGAGTCACTGGACCTCGGCGTAGTTGATGTACCCGATGAACATCTCGTCGTCGGTCTGCTCGCCAAACCGCACCCGGGCCTTGGCATTCGGATTGTAGGGATTCCAGCGGGAGTTGTCGAAGGTGCCCGAGATGCGGATGGTGCTGCCCGCCGGCAACCGGACCGGCTCGGCCAGGCGATAGAGGGCCTGCCAGTTGAAGTCGTAGCGCGGCACGTTGAGCAGCATCTTCGAGGTGCCGTCCGGCAGGAGCGCCTCGAAGCGCATCGAGTCGCCCCGGAAGTGCATGTGCGGGCTGAGTTCATGGACCTCGATGGGCGTGTTGAACGACCGCTCAGCCACCAGCCGGTGATGTCGCGCCCCGGGCGGGATGTCGATGGCCGTCGAGTGGGCCGCGCCGGTCTTGAGTTCCCGGGCCGGCGGCGTCGGGTCGAGGTAGAGACCCATCTCGGTGGCATCGGTCGAGGCGCGGCCATTGGGCGTGTAGTGCATCTGGAAGACAAAGGCCCCGCCGGCGGGCAGGAACTTGCCGGTTCCCTCCGGGTAGTCGCGCTGGTCCATCCCGGGGACATATCCGGCATAGAAGCCGTTCAGGCCGCCCTGGATCGCCTGGAACTCGGCGAGCATCTGGAAGATGGACCCGCCCTTGATGTAGAAGATGAGCGCGTGATGGACCACGGTGCGGTTGCCCGGCTTGATCACGGCCGCCCGGAGCCACGCGTTGGTCTTCAGCGTGTTGGTCACGATCAGGTAGGCGTAGGGTATCTCCCCGGTGGCCTTGATCTGCTGCCGCGCGATGCGGAGGACCACGTCGGGCCGGCCCATCGGCCAGTCGCCCAAGGCCGGGGGCACGGTCGCCAGGGGGTCGGGCCCGGCGCCATCGACCGGGGCACCGGCGTCCAGCCACGCGACCAGGCGGGACTGCTGTGCGGGCGTGAGCGAGAAGTCGTTCTCAAACCGCCCGTGGGCCGGGTCGGCGTGCCAGGGCGGCATCAGGCCCTCGAGCACGTTGGCACGGATGGTGTCCGACTTGGCGCGGACGCTGGCATGGTTGGTGATCGCCCAGGAGCCGATCTCCCCGGGCCGGTGGCACGTCACGCACTTGGATTGGAGCAGCGGCGCGATCTCGTTCCGGTAAGAGGCGAGCCCAGGATCTGCCAGCCGCCAGGGCGCCGCCTGCGGGCGGGCGTACTCGACGGCGGGCCGAGCTCCCGTGGCGAAGCGGGCGAGCGCCTCGGCCAGGTAGGCCTGCCGGACCGGCGGCCCGGAGGTTGCCTCCAGCGTGTCCTCGATGGCCCCGCGGTACACCGGGGTGAGCGACTCGGCCTCGAGCACCAGCGCCTCGCCCGGCACCGTGGCCCCGAAGGAGCGCGCCACCAGCTGCGCGGCATCGTGCAGAACCGGCACGCCCACGCCGGCGCGGAGGGCCGCATCGGTCATCGTGCGCCGGTCGTCGACCGGGTCGACCATCCAGAACTGCAGACCCGCAGCGTCCGCGGAGGCGACGACGTCCTTCAACTGGCGCCAGTGGGCCTCGAGGCCCGCGGCGTCGGTGAAGACCAGCACCACGGCCCGGGCGTCGCCCTCGCGGAAGAGTTCCTGCGAGTCTCCCTGGTGGTCGATCAAGCGGAAGTTTGGCACGGGCAGGAGCGGAGCACGAGGGGCGCGCCGCAACCGGTAGAACCGGCGGGCCGCGGACCTCGCCGCCGGATCCATCCACTCATGGTGCCCAGAGACCGCGCCCAATTGCAGCAGGGGACGCCACTCGGCCCCCTCCAGGGCGTCGGAGGCCTCGAGGACGCCGACCGACCCGGTGTCGGTCGTGAGGTTGAGATTGAGACGGGGCGCCGCGCAGAGGGCGTCGTAGACGGGCCGGATCGTGGCGGCCCGGAGGGCGCCAAGGAAGCCGGACCCGAGGAGCAGCAGGGAAGCCAGGACGGACAGGCGATTGACGGGTCGGCGCGACGGACTGGGCTGGGTCATCATGGTGGATCGTCCGGTGGGAACTCCGGCGGCTATCGGGAGGTTGGGGAATTCGGCGTCACGAAATTGACCACGCTCTCGTTGGTGCGGGCCAACTGCAGTCGCTCGCGGGCGGCGCGCTCGACGGTGCGGGGATCCTCCCGGAGGCTCCTGAGGCGGGCGGCCGTGTCGTCGGCCTGACCCGACAGGCGCGCCTCCTGGGTCTCCCAGCGTGCGAGGTTCTCGCGCAGCGCCTGGTTCTTCCGGATGAGCGGCAGGTACTGGGCGACGATGAAGCCGATGATGCCAAGGAACAGGCACCAGCGGATGGCCCGGTTGAGGGCGCCCATCCAGCCCAGGTCCACCGCCGAAGCGGCGTCGTTGCGGAGTCGTTTCATTTGTAGACGCGTTTCCACGACCGCAGCCTGCCGTCGGGAGCGAAGGTGAGCATGAGGTGCGACTCGGCCGTCGTGGTCACATCCTGACCGCTCCAGCTCCAGAACATCGGGCCCCGTATGGCGGTGCTGTACGTGCGGGACTTGGAGAGCACCCAGTCGGCCACCCGGGTGCCGTCGGAGGTCCTGGCCTCGGATTCGGGCGGGCCGAGCTCCTGCAGCGCCTGATCCCAGGTGTATTGGCCGATGCGCGATTTCCAGTCGGCGCGGCCATAGGTCTCGCAGCCGGCCATCAGGCCCGCGAGACCGACGGCGAGCAGCGCCCGCAGATCGAGATGCCTCCATCCCTCCATGGGGAAAACAAACCATCCCGGGACCGTTTCTGCAACCCCGCGGACATCGGTGGCACGCTCCCGGGTGCCCCTGCCTGCGGGGATGGCCGGAAGCAGGCACGGGGATCGGGACGGGGATCGGGACGGGAGTTCAGCCGGACGCCGGACGGCACGGGAGCGTTCGATCGGAGGGGCCGGGATCCGGTCCGCCTCCGACGGGGTCACTTGGACATCTCCTTGAGAACGGCCTGTCGCTGGTCGTCCGGCAGGGCCTTCAGGAGTGCCTTGAGCTGGTCGACCGTCGGGGCGGCGGCGACCGACGGGGCCCCCGATCCGCTGGTCGGGACCTTGAGAAGCTCCTCCTCGGTCCAGTTGTCGTCGGCCGAGCGTTCCTTCACCGGGGCCAGGCCGTCGGCCACCATCTGGGCGGTGACCGGCGCCCCGGTGTTCCCCCACGACGAACGGATGTAGGTGAGCACGGCCGCCAGTTTCTCGTTGGTCCCCCCGATGGCATCCCACTGGGAACCCATGACGATGCCGGGATCGTTGGCCGGGTTCCAGGTGACATCCTTGTTGACCTTGACCGGACCCTTGAGGCCATGGCGCACGAGGCGCATGAGCCGGTTGGGACCGTCGGCGTTGACCCAGTCGGATCCAGCCAATGGAGGCGCAATACCCACCTTACCCGCACCATCATCTCCATGGCAGTTGGCACAGAGTGCATAGACGATCATCCCCTCGCGCTTCACCGCGGCCATCGGGTCGGCCGCCACGGCGGCCACCGGGGCAGGCTTGCCGTGCGGATACTCGGAAAACTCGTTGGCCTCGAACCGGCCGCTGTACTGGGT
>VHCX01000069.1 GCA_016871615.1 Verrucomicrobiota bacterium | reverse complement strand
CAACGGGGTCACCTTCCGGGTCGAGGCGGTGGACCAAAGTGGCCTCGCCTCCGTGGGTGAGGTGCGGGTGGTGGCCCCGAGACCAGTGGCACTTCTTCCTGTCGCCTCACGCCAACCCGACGACGTACGCCGGGAGGTCTGGGGTGGGTTGGCCGGTTGGACAATGGCCCACGATCTCGACTGGCTTCCCGCCCGGTTCATCGACGAGCCTAATCCGCTGGCCCGATGCTTCCTGAAGGCCTACCGTTCGCTGAGCTGGCTGGGAGCCCGGATGGATGTTCGCGAGATCGCCGACGAGCGCCCCCGGGGGGCGGTCCGCTTCACCGACCTGGCGGCGTTGCCTCGCACCGCGGCCCTGCTTGGCCGGAACCATCGGGGCACCGTGCTCTGGCTGCGCGTCGGTGAATACCGCCTGGAGCAGGACCTCCGTGGTGTCGACTGGGATTACGATGCACAGACCCATCGGGAGTGGCGCATCTACCATCCCCGCGACGAGAACCAGCGGGCCACCATTTGCATGCGGGACCCGGCCGGCAGGTTCTTCCAGTTGGTGCGCACCAAACGTAAGATGCCCGAGCTGCACCTGGAGCTCGACTGGGGCGACACCAATCGTCTCGCCGACGACCGCATCCTCGCCTCCTCCGGCCCCGCCATGATGGAAAGGGCCTTCCAGGTCCTCGGAGACGATGAGGGGAACATCCCTCGCGAAGTGCTGGCCCAGGCCGAGGTCGTCGCCAACGAGCTCGCCGAGGAGCTTGCCGGAAAATCCATCAAGTACCGGATGGACCAAGTGGTGATCGCGGACCCGGCCCGTCTCGTCCAGGCCGGGGTCGACGGGACCTTCGTCGAACCCGGCCAGAGCCAGTTCTGCAACGGCAACCGCCTCGGGGTGCCGATTGGGCTCTTCGACGCGGTGGGAGCCTTGGAGATCGCCCTGTGTGACGGCCTGGATTCCTCGAACCGGCCACCGGTCCTTGATCCGGTCGGCCTGCTGTTGGCGGCTCCCGGCGAGGCGTTGACCCATCGGCTGCGAGGCACCGATCCGGACAGGCCGAGACAGGAACTGGTCTACAGCCTCGACGCCGATTCCATGCGGCGCGGTCTCCAGGTCGACCCCGCCAGCGGGATCGTGACCTGGGCGATCCCGGCGGATTCCGGCTGCATCCGGGCCGTCGGAACCGCTCGGGTGACCGATCCGTTTGGCGAGTCCGATGAGGAGGCCTTCACCATCCTCGTCGAGCCGGTTCGGGAATCGGCGCCCCTTTCAGGACTCAAGGCCGACCGGGAGGGCCTGTTGGAGATCAACCGGGTCCGGGGCCATGTGCTGGCCTGGTTGCCGGCCGGCGCCGGGGAAATTCCTCCGATGGCCCCGGGCAGCTGGGTCTCGGTGGACACGGTCCCAAGGTTTGTCGAGGCGTTCGAGGCGGGCCTCGGGGCTCCGATCCGAGGGGCACATGTGGGCGACCTGCCTCAGGCAACGCTGCCCCGGACGCAGGCCGCGTTGCGCGCCGGCAGACTGACCCCGGCAGCGCTGGGGCTCCGCTTCCAGGTCACGCTCGGGGAGGGGGACTGGCATTACGACGCGGCGTCCGCCACTGAATGGCGACGCTATTCCGGTCCCGTGGAGATCACGCTGGAGGATCGGGTTCTCTTCCGGCTTCCCCAGGTCGGGCTGGAGACCGTCCACCGCTATTCAGTCCTTGGGAATCCCGAGGATGACCGGGTTTCTGCCCGGAGCGGGTTGCTCATCCTGCCGAATCCGGAGGCCGGGCTCGTGCCGAGAGATTCCGCGGTCGCACGGGCCTTCCTTGCGGACCTTGCCGGGACCTCGGCGCGCCTGGTCTTCGATCCGGTCGCACCGCGCCAGACGGTGAACCTGATCGACAAGGGTTTTCCGGTGACCTGGTCCGACCTCCGTGGTCGTCTCGACCTGCTGTCATGCCTCCCGGGCTACCAGGTGGTGCGCCTGCAGGCCCCGCCGACGCTCTCCGTGATGGAAGGATCCGAGGTGGTCGCCGATCTCGTGGCCACTCCTGCAGTCCCCGGTCTCGAGTTCCGGCTCGTCAATCCGCCCCGCCTCGACATGCGGATCTCCCGCGACGGCCGGTTCTCGTGGCGGCCCGGTGAGGCGGACGGCGGACGCATCTTCAGGATCCGGGCCTCCGTCACCGACGGCATCTCGACGGACGAGGCGGAGTTCTCCCTCGTGGTGCTCGAACAGAACGAGTCCCCGAGGCTGCTCCCGGTGCCTCCCCAGATCGCGACCACCGGCAACCCCTTCCGATTGCAGATGCTGGGATCCGATCCGGACCTGCCGGCACAGGTCCTGGCCTACCGGCTGGTGCGCGGTCCAGCGGGTATGCAGGTCGATCGAGGCACCGGATCGGTGACTTGGCGCCCAGGTGCGGGGCAGTCCGCCGGGTTCTCGGCCCAGGTCGAGGTGGCATTGAGCGACGGGGTGGCCGAGGTGACCGCCGCCTTCAGGGTCACCGTGGTCCAGGGATTGGTCGCCAGGATTCGACTCCGGGCCTTCGACGGAATCCTGGCCGGATCCAAGGTCTGGTGGGACGCCAACGCCAACGGCCTGCCGGACGCTGCCGAACCTCAGGGCCTGACCGATCGCGACGGGTGGGCCGAGCTTGAGGTGTCCGTGGCGGGCAACGACCGCAACCGGGATGGAATTCTCGACTTCTCCGACGGGCGGCTGCTGCTTGCCGGGGGCGTGGATGTCGCGACCGGGGTGCCGTTCGCTGGACGCCTGGCGGCTCCGATCCATGCGGAGGTCATCAGTCCGCTGACGACCCTCGTGGACACGCTGGTCCGGAACTCCGGCGTCGGTGCCCCGGATGCGCAGGCCCGGGTGCGGTCGGCCTTCGGCCTGGCGGCTGGTCTCGACCTGGACCGGCATGATCCATGGAGGCGGGGGCCCGGAGGTGGCGCCGAGGAGTCGGCCGTCCATGCGGCCAATGCGATCTTGGCCGACACGTCCATCCTGGTGGCGCACTTCCTGAAAGGATCGGATCCCGAGCTACGGGGCCAGTGGATCGCCGAGGCGGTCGACCTCGCCTGGGCCGACGTCTTCGCACGCACACCGTCGGGAACGCCAGGGTCGAAGGCCTGGGTCCAAGAGATCATCGGGCAGGCGATCACGTCGATCGGTGGCTCGGTGGACCCTCTGCTGTCAGGGGCGGTCGCAGGGGTCGTTGGTGCCCAGAACGAGGCCAAGCGCCAGGCGGCGGCCGCGGATGACCTCGGACCACTCGTGGGACTTCAGACCGGTTCGCTCACCGAGACGGCCGAGGCGATCGGGCTGGTGGCTTCCGGTCGCTGGGGTGTCGACGACCTGCATCTGGCCCAGCAGGGCTGGCAGGCGCGCTCGCTCGGAGGATTCCGTTGGGCTGATCCGTACGGCACCAATGCCTCCCCCGGCGTGTTCACCCTGTCGTCGGCCGCCGCCACGGTGCGTGAGGATGGTCTTCCGATCTTGCCCTTGACGGTGTTGCGTTCAGGCGGCGCAAAGGGGGCCGTCTCGGTCACCCTCGGGCTGACCGATTCAGCCGGCCTGCTGAGGACCAACCGGCTCGTCCTCGAATTCCTGGATGGCGAGCGTGTCCGGAACCCGGATTGGACCCGTGTGTTGGCTGGCGACGCGACGCCTGCGCCCTCGCGGACCATCGGCATCCAGATCACCTCGGTCGTGTCGCAAACGGCCGGGGCGGTCCTTGGGCCGCTCGCCTCGGCGGTGGTGACGGTGCTCGATGACGACGTGGCTGGAACCGTGGCCTTCCCGGGCACGACGCTCGCCTTCGACGGCGGCAAACCGTTGGCCGTCGGGCCGGCTGTCGTCCGCTCCGGCGGCGTGGCGGGTCGATTGCTTGTCCGCGTGGAATACCTCGCCGGCAACTCCTCGGCCTCCGGGCAGATGCCGGATCCCGTGGTTCTGGAGCTCGCTCACGGGGTCGGCCGACGGATCGTGCCGATGCCGGTCCTCACTGCTCCACGGGGTGGTCCCAAGCCTGTGGTGATCCTCAGGATCTCCCTCGCCCCCGGGTCGGCACCCGGGAGCGCCGTCGGTCTCCCCTCCGAGATGAGGGTCGATTACCTCGAGGCGGCCGTGGCGGCCGTCCCGCTGCGGATCTCCGGGATCGACATCCTCCCCGGCCAACGGTGGCGCCTGGCCGTCACCGGCCCGACCGATGCCACGCATTCGGTCGAGACCTCGCCGGATTTGCTGGTCTGGCGGGCGCTGCCTGTCCCGGTGACGGTCAAGACCCTTGGCGAGACGGCCGTTTCCGTCGACCTGCCTGGCGATGCGGCTCCCGGCCCGGGATTCTTCCGGCTGAGGACGGTCCAAGGGCCGTGAGCGGGTCGCAGGAGTCGGCGACCTTCGCGTGATCGAGGTTTGTCCAAGCCCCTCGGGCGGGCCATGGTTGGGGCGATGCGCTTCTTGTGGCATGTGGTTGCGGTGGTGAATGCGGCCGTGTGGTTCGGTTCCGGGGTGCTCCTGACGGCCGTGGTGGGCCCGAACTTCTTTTCACCGGCGGTCACCGACCTCGTGGGTCGGCAGAACGCGGGTCTCATCGCGCAGTCCGTCTTGGCGAAATACTTCGTGTTGCAGGCGACCTGCTCGGTCCTCGCGCTGGTGCTGGCATGGCGATCCGGCGGGCATGGCCGGTGGACGCTGGGTTCGCGATGGGGCCTGGTCGGGGTGGCGGCGATGGTCTGCGCCGGTGGGTTGTGGCTGCAACCGAAGCTGGTGGAGTTGAATCGCCAACGCTACGCCGCCAGCACCCCGGCCGAGGAGCGCACCGGGCTGGCTCGCCGATTCGGCATGTGGCATGGGGTGTCTCAAGTGGGCAATCTGGTGGTGTTGATCGGAGCCTTCGCCCACCTGCTGTTCCTGGCCCACGGTCCGCAATCCGGACGACCTTGCGAATCGGCCAAGACCCACGCGTGACCTGGTTTGCCGGCCGGTGGTGGGGTGATCCCGCGGTCGGTTGATGGGTGCTCCGCAAGGCCCCGCCGCTCCCCGAGAGGTCAGGGGAGTTCGCCACGCGGGTCCGGGCGATCGGCGATGCGGCGACCGGGTCGATCCGGAAAACCGTGCTTGAATCCCCGACGGGGCGTTCGATCCTCGGGGCCTCTCCTAACGCTTATGAGCAAGCCCACCGCCAAGAAATCTTCCGCCAAGAAGTCCGCCAAGGCCCCGGCCGCCGCCGCCCCCGCGGCTCCGGTCGCCGAAGCCGCCAACAACTTTCCGAAGCTGCACAATGCGATGTGGCCCGGATTGGTCGGCAAGGGCGGGCCGGGCGCCGAGGCGGCCATCGACCTCGACACCATGCTCGACTACACGGCCAAGGCCGAGGTCAACGGCGTGAAGTTCGATGGCGTGGACCTGTTCCTCTACAACCCGCACGTCGACATCGACATCAGCGACGACGGCATCAAGCAGTTGGCCGAGAAGATCCAGTCGCGCGGGTTCGTGGTGGGCTCGGTGGTGGCGCCGGTGTGGTTCGACGGTTCCGCCATGGGCGACGCCACGCAGCGCGCCAATTGGGTGAACTCGGTGCGCAAGGCCTGCCGCATCGCGCAGAAGCTGCGCGAACTGGGCGTGCGGCCCTACGGCGTGGTCCGCATCGATTCGGCGGCGTCGGTGACCGCTTGGGACAAGGATCCGAAGGGCAACACCAAGCTCATCGCCAAGACCTTCCGCGAGGGCGGCAAGGTGGCCAAGGACCACGGTGAGCGCCTGGCGGCCGAGGGCGAGATTTGCTGGGGCGGCATGCACTCCTGGAAGTACATGATCCAGACGCTGGAGGAGACCGGCATGCCCAAGGTCGTGGGCTTCCAGGCCGACATGGCCCACACGCTCCTCTACACGCTGGGCTACAATGCGCCGACCGCGCACCGCATCGTGCCGCAGAACTACCACTGGGAGCCGGAAGCCTTCCACAAGGCCATGAAGAAGATGACGGCCGCCCTGCGCCCCTGGACCATCGACTTCCACGTCGCCCAGAACGACGCGACGGTGAAGGGCTCGGGCGACCACGAGAAGACGGGCAAGCACTGCCTGGCCACCGATCCGAACGGCAAGCTGAACATCGCCCGCGACGCCGGCTACTGGCTGCGCGACGACGCCGGCAAGGTGACCAAGAAGTTCCAGCACATCTGCTGGGACGGCTGCATGTTCCCGAACGACGTCATGGGCAGGCAGGAGATCTGGAACAACATCCTCGCGGCGATGATCCAGGTCCGCGAGAACCACGGCTGGCGCGCCTGAGGCGCGCTCTAAGTGCATCCAACGAGCCCCCGGAGAAGCGGTTGCAGCCCTCCCGGGGGCTTTTCGCTTCAGCGCTCTGGAGGATAGATCGTCGGGATGACCTGTTTTCTGTTGCGCCGATAGACGGAGAAATCCTTTCGATCGGTGGTGAGGACCGAGTGGTCTGGGTGCAACTCGCTCATGCGAACCACGCAGAGATCACAAAGATCCGGATTTTGATCCGAGAATCTGTCGGCAAGCGCCATCAAATGATCCTGATTGGGAGCCAGTTCGAATTCCAAGATCAACAAACCAGAGGACAGGACCTCAAGAACCAACGTGGCACTTCCAAGCAGGTATGCCGCCTCGGTTAGTACAGCCTCGCAGGTGATCAGTGGCGTCGTGACCCGATCCGCCAATTCCACCGCCCACGCATGGTGTTCATCTCTGGCATTGAGAAAAGCCACCAGAAACCCCGTGTCAGCGATTCCGTTCATCGTCGCGAGAATCCCTCTCGCATGGACAGGTCCTTGGGCAACCCCTTGGCTTTGCCCGCCAAGGCCATCCATGGTTTGGCATCCCCAGAGGATCGAATCTTCTCGAGTTGTGCCCTGACAATCTCGCCTCGGGTCTGACCGCTTTTACGGGCCGTATCCTTGAGCCATGCGGCGAGGTCGGCCGGTAGACGGACGCTCAGTGTGTTGCTCATATGGCTGAACTGTATGACACAGATCCTGGATCTCCACAAGAGCCCGGCCGGTTCTCGTTTGTACGACCGCCGGACCCGTCCGACTACCGCGGACCCGGGGGCAGGGTTTCGTGGAGGAATTCGGTCATCAACTGGCGGAGGTGGACGCTGGTGTTGAGGCCTTCGCTGATGGAGTGGGAGCGGTTGGGGTAGGACATCATGCGGAACTGCTTCCCGTGGGCGATGAAGGCGTTCACCAGCGCCTCGGCACCCTGGTAGTGGCAGTTGTCGTCGCCCGTGCCGTGGATGAGCAGCAGCTTGCCCTGCAAACGGTCGGCAAAGGTCAGCGGGGAACCCTGGCGGTAGCCCTCGGCGTTGTCGGAGGGCAGGCCCATGTAGCGCTCCTCGTAGATGGTGTCATACAGGCGCATGTTGGGGACGGAGGCGATGGCGATGCCCGCGGTGTAGAGCTCGGGATGGCGGAGCAAGGCGTTGAGGGTCATCGAGCCGCCGCCACTCCATCCCCAGATGCCCACCCGCTTGGGGTCGAGGTAGGGGCGCGTGGCCAGCACCTGCTTGAGCGCGGCGGCCTGGTCCTGCGAGGCGAGCACGCCCACCTGCCGATAGATCGACTTGCGCCAGTCGTGGCCCCGCGGCGTGGCCGTGCCGCGGTTGTCGAAGCTCATCACCACGTAGCCCTGTTGGGCCAGCATCCAGTGCCAGAGTTGGCCGGCACCGCCCCACTGGTCCTTCACGGTCTGCCCCGCCGGCTCGCCGTACACATGGATCAAGAGCGGGTACTTCTTGGTGGCGTCGAACTCCGGGGGCCGCAGGCACCAGCCGTCGATCTCCACGCCGCCCTCGACCGGCACCCGGAAGAACTCGCTGCCCGGGACCTTCAGGGTGGCCAGCTTGTCGCGGAGCTTCGTGTTGTCGGCCAGCACGCGCACGGTCTTGTGGTCGGGCAAGGAGATCAGCTCGGTCTTCGGCGGCTCGGTGAAGGTCGAGACGGTGTGGAAGGCCCAGCGGCCGTCGGGTGAGGCCACGTACTTGTGGGTGCCCGGGGCGTTGGTGGGCGTGATGCGTTCGAGCGATCGGCCGCGGAACGAGCTGCGATAGAGGTGGCGCTGGGTCGGGTTCTCAGGCGAGGCGACGAAGTAGATCTCCTTGCGGGCCTCCTGCACGCGGACCAGTTCGGTGACATCGAAGGCCCCCCGGGTGACGGCCTTGAGCTTTCCATCCTTCAGGCCGGCCCAGTAGAGGTGCTGCCACCCGTCGCGTTCGCTCCAGAACAGGAAACGGCGACCGTCGTGGTGCCAGGTCAGGTCGTTGTGGGCTTCGACCCAGGCCTTGTCGGTGTCGGCCAGCAAGGGCTTCACCTCGCCGGTGGAGGCTTCGGCGATGAAGACCCGGTTGGTGTTCTGCAGGCGGTTCAACTGCTGCAGCAGCAGGCGCCGGGTGCCCGGGATCCACTGGAGGTCATGGAGGTAGTGCTCGCGTGGGTCGCCGGGAGCCTTCATCCAGCGGATGTCGCCGCCGCCTGCGTTTACCACGCCGACGCGGCAGGCGCTGTTGAGTTCGCCAGTCTTGGGATAGGGGATGCGCTGCACCTGTGGGTACAGGCTGTCGGTGTTGTTCACCAGCGTCACCTCGCGGACCCCCTCGGTGTCGAGCTGCCAGAAGGCGATCAAGCGGCTGTCCGGGCTCCAGCGGAAGCCGTCCTGCATGGAGAACTCCTCCTCGTACACCCAATCGAAACTCCCGTGGATGAGGTGCTCGTTCGGCGTGTCGGTGAGGGGGGTGATCTTGCGGGAACGCAAGTCCTGCACGTACAGGTTGCGCTCGCGGACGTAGGCCACGCGGGTGCCGTCGGGCGAGAACTTGGCGAACTGCAGGCTCGAGGCCGGGGCGTCGCCACCCAGTTGGAAGAGTTCGTGGCTGGTGCGATCGAGCACCCAGTAGTCGCCGCGGGCGTGGGTGCGCCAGACCTTCTTGGTGTTGGTGTAGATGAGCACCTTGGAGCGGTCGGTCGACCAGGTATAGCCGTCGACCGACAGCGGTTGGGTCTTGCCCGCCGGGATGAGCTCGGAGGCGGCCAGCAGCACGTCGCGACGGTCGGTCTGCGGATCATGGCGGACCAGATCCTGCCCGGCACCGCCCCCCGAGGGCTTGTCCCAGGTCACGTAGCCGGTGTTGTCGTCCAGCCAATGGCCGCTGAAGCCTTCGCCGCCGAATTCGCCGCCCTTGAAGATCCGCTCGACGGTGAGCAGGGGGTTGGGGGCGTTGGTCGAGGCGTTGGTCGACGCTCTGTCGGCGGCCCGGGCGATGCCGGTGAGGAGCGGTGCGGTAGCGACGGCGAGGGTGAATCCTAGGGAGAGCCGCGGAGACGGGCTCCGGCGGTGGAGGGGTTGCGGGCGGGGCGGGCAGGGGTTCATCGAGGGGGGGGCAGGGGGTTCAATGGACGTCCACCACGCGCGGACCCAGCACCTCGAGGCGCGGCGTGAACCCGAGCCCGGGCCGTTGCGGAGCTTCCATGAAGCCGTCGACCCGCTGGGGGGCTCCCTCGGCGGTGCTGACGGTGACGTAGCTGTTGAAGTCGGTGCTGGTGAAGCGGTGGGCCTCGGGCGTGCTGTGGGCGAGGTGGGCGATGGCAGCGGTCGTGATATCACCGCCCCAGCTGTCTTCCAGCGTCATGGCGATGCCCATGCTCACGCAGAGATCGCGCGCCTGCCGGGTCTTGGTCAGTCCGCCGAGCTTGCTGATCTTCAGGTTCACCACGTCCATGGCCAGGTCGGCCTTGGCGCGCAGGAGCAGGTCGAGGCTGTCCACGTTCTCATCCAGCACGAACGGGTGGTCGGTCTGGCGGCGCACGGCGAGGCATTCCTCGTAGGTGAGGCAGGGTTGCTCGATGTACACGTCGAGGTCGCGCACCGCGCGGGCCACGCGGATGGCCTCGTGCTGGGTCCAGCCGGTGTTGGCGTCGGCCACCAGACGCTCGCCGCCCTGGAGGATGCCGCGCACCGCGCGGATGCGGGCGATGTCCACATCCGGGTCGCCGCCCACCTTGAGCTGGAAGCGGGTGTAACCCTCGGCCCGGTAGCCCGCGACCTTGGCGGCCATGGTCTCCGGGTCTTCCTGCGAAATGGCCCGGTACAGGCGCACGCGATCGCCGAAGCGACCGCCGAGCAGCGTGCAGACCGGCAGGCTGGTGGCCTTGCCCAGGAGGTCCCAGCAGGCGATGTCAATGCCCGACTTCACATAGGGGTGGCCCTTGAGGGCGGCATCCATGCGGTGGTTGAGCTTGCCGAGCTCCAGCGGGTTCTCGCCGATGAGGTGCGGGCCCAGTTCGAGCAGGCCAGCCCGGACTCCGGCCGCATAGGCGGGCAGATAGAACGGCCCCAGCGGGCAGACCTCGCCGTAGCCGACGAGGCCGGTGTCGGTCTCGACGCCGACGATGGTGCTGTCGAAGACGGTGACCGACTTGCCGCCGGACCATTGGTAGGTGGTTTCGTGGAGGGGCAGGTCCACCTGGTGGGCGAAGATGCGGGTGATGGTCATGGGGTGGGTGAAGGGGCGGTGTCAGGAATCGCGGCCCCAGAGACGAACGAGCAGGGCGTCCATGGCGGGGTCGTGCTGCTGGAGTTCGAACCGGTTGAACGGGAAGAAATCGTTGCGCGAGAAGAAGGCCTCGGTGGATTCGGCGAAATATTCCATGGGGTTGGTCATCGCATAGGCACGGTCCCAATGCACTTGGCCGGCGGCGTCTTTCCGCTGGACGCGCTCGTAGCGGCCGCCGGCCTTGGCGGCGCGGTAGGCCTCGGCGATCTCGGCATTCGAGAACCCACCCGGCAGCACACGGTCGTGGTAGGCATGGGCCAGTTCGTGCAGCGTGAAGTTGGGCATGCGCCGGGTCTCCGATTCGAAGTCCGGGATGTCGGTGAACTCCACACCATGGACCATGGCGGGGTCGCGGCCATGGTCGCGCAACCAGTCGGCCCCCGGATGGTACTCGGCCCGGCCTCCCTCGCCTGGGTAGGTGCGGGTGAACCAGAGGGTCACGCGGCGCAGGTGCCCCACGGCCGGCTTCGGCACTTCACGGAGGATCTCGCGCAATTGGACGGCGAGCAGGTCCAGGGCCTTCTTGGTCTCTGCGCGCTGGTCCCGCCACAGTCGGGTGTCGATGCGCACGGTCCAGCCCTCCACCTGACGCGCGATGCGCCCGGGATGCGGGGAGTTCGGGGTGGCCGAACGGGTGGCCGAATCCGTCGCGGTGATCCGGGTGGCCAGCGAGCCGACCGCGCCGGTCCACAGTCGGGTCACCCAGGCTCGGCGGGACATCCCGGGGAGCGTCGGCGCGTTGCCAATCTCATGCGTGTTCAACCGGGTCATGGAAGCAGAGCCTGCGACCGGAGTCTTGGAAGAATCCGTCCCTCGGGGCAGTCTGCGGCGGCTCGGTCGCATCTCTGATGCCCGTCGGCTTTCGTGCCGGCTTGCACCGGCGCCGTGGCCATCCTCCCAGGCAGGCAGAGGTGTTCCTTGAGTTTCTGCAGCCGCCTGGGCCTTACGTTTCTGCATGAAATCTTGGAGCGCGTCTGGTCGGCGGGGGATTTCGGGTGACGCGGCCGCCTCGGTTCTGCGTCGGCCGGCGGTCGGGCAGGGGGCGTCGATGGCGTTGTGCCTGGGTTTGTCGGTTGCGATGACGGTTGCCGGCAGGGCCCAACCGCTGACGGGTTCCGAGATCGGCAGCCCGGTCCGACAGGACGGTCAGAGTCCCGCATCCACCCGGTCGGCGGTCGATGCGACCTCGAAGCGGGCCTCCCCGGTGCCCGCCCGGTGGGTCTACGAGCACGGTGACCCGACCGACGACGAGCAGTTCATGCTGGAATTGGTCAATCGCAGCCGGGCCGACCCCCCGGCGGAGGCTCGGCGGTTGGGCATCGAGCTCAACCAAGGATTGCCCTCCGGGAAAATCAGCGTGGATCCCAAGCCACCGTTGGCCTTCCAGCCCGAGCTCATCGATGCGGCCCGCACCCACAGCGACTGGATGCTCGATCAGGACGTCTTCAGCCATGATGGGGCGAATGGTTCGAACCCGGGCGACCGGATCCGTCGGGCAGGCTACCTGTTCAGCGGCTCCTGGACCTGGGGCGAGAACATCGCCTGGATGGGGTCGACCAGTGCCATCTCCACGTCCCAGGCCGTTGCCGCCGAGCATGACGGCCTGTTCAGGAGCCCGGGTCATCGCGTCAATCTCTGCGGTGATTTCGACGAGATCGGCATCGGCGCCCGCACCGGGGTCTTCACCCGGAGTGGCACGGCGTTCCAGGCGGTGATGACCACCCAAAACTTTGCCCGCAGCGACAGCACGCCTGGACCGCTCCTGGTTGGGGTGGTGTACCGTGACGCCGATGGCAACGGTGCCTATTCGCCCGGGGAGGGTTTGCCCGGGGTGAGCGTGATCCCGGATTCCGGCGGATACCTCGCCTTCACCAGCCGTTCCGGGGGATATGCCATCCCGGCGCCGGCGATCGGAATTCCCGTTGAGGTGACGATCACGGGGCCGGGACTGCCGGCCCCCGTTGTGCGCACGGTGACCTTCGATCCGGCCAACCAGAAGCTCGACATCGTGATCTCCGACGCCCCGGGATCGGTCTCGATGGATCTTCACGCGGGGCGCGTGGATGCCTCCGGTCGATTCAGCTTCCAGATCCGAGGGCCGATCGGTGCCCGGGTGCAGGCCCTTCAGTCGGCCGACCTCGCCACGTGGTCAACCTTGGCCACCGTCACCCTCGACGGCAGCGTGGCCACGGTGACGGATCCCGGCATAGGGCTATCCCGTCGGTTCTATCGGGCCGTGGTCATCCGCTGAGGTTCCGGGGGCCGGAAGCCCGCTCCTGCGGGGCCTTGGGTCGTGCCGGTGCCGCAGGTTCCCCAGGGTCCCGTCGGGCGGAGCGCCTGGACTGAATTGTCCGTGACAGGCCCTCGGTCGCCCATCAGGGTACGGGAATGAGGGGCATTGTGTTCGGAATGATGGCCTGGATGCCAGCGATGATGGCCGGGGTGGCCGACTCCCTGCGTCTGGCCGACGGCGGGGTCGAGAGGGACTTCGTCATCGCGACCGACGAGGTGCACGTCTCGGGCCCCAGGCTGGACCGGGTGGTCCGCGTCGGGGACCTCGGGGCCGCGAAATCGCTGCGGACGCCGGGCAGCCGGTTGCAGGCCGTGCTGTATCCCGAGGGGGAGCCGCGATCGGTCGGCCGTCGCCGCATCCTCACCCGCCGGGTCTCCGCGCGGTTGGCGCCCGGCACGGACGCCGCCCTGCTGGCCACGGCCGTCCAAGCCGCGTCGGCCGAACCGATGGCCTTCGACGGACGTCTGGTGGTGTTTGAGGCCACTGAGTCCTCTGGGCTCGCCCTCGCAGCCCGCCTTCGACAACGACCCGGGGTGCTGTGGGCCGAGGTCATCCTCGCGCGCCACCTCAAGCCGAGGGCCCAGCCCAACGATCCGTTGTTCCCCCGGCAGTGGACCCTCAGGAACACCGGCCAATCCGGGGGGGCCGCCGGCGCCGATGCGAATGTCCTTCCCGTCTGGGAGTCCGGTCGCCACGGGGAGGACGTGGTGATCGCCGTGGTGGACGACGGCGTCGAGAGCGCGCATCCGGACCTCGCCAGCCGCATCGTCCCCCAGGCCGGCTACGACTACCGGGACCAGGATTCCGTGGCGGAACCCGAGGGCGGAGAGGGGGCCGGTGGCAACGGCAAGCCGGCGGCCGACTCGCATGGAACGGCGGTCGCCGGCGTCGCCGCGGCCAGCGGCAACAATGGCATCGGCGTCGCGGGTGCCGCCTACGCCGCGCGCCTGGTGCCCGTCCGCCTGATCGGCGGCAACGCGGGCGACGACCAAGAGGCCAAGGCCATGGCCCACCGGCTGGACCTGGTCCAGATCAGCAACAATTCCTGGGGTGCCGACGACGACGGCAAGACCCTCAGCGCCCCGGGTCCGCTGGCCGCGGCCGCCTTGGAATCGGCCCTTTCCCAAGGGCGCGGCGGCCTGGGCACCGTCTTCGTCTGGTCCGCCGGCAACGGGGGCAACGAGAACGACAACGCCAACAACGACGGCTATGTGAACCATCCGGGAACCATCGCCGTGGGGGCCCTCAACGATCTGGGCCAGCGGGCCGACTACAGCGAGCCGGGTGCCTGCCTGGTCGTCTCGGCTCCATCCGGCAACGACAACGCCCGGCCTC
This sequence comes from Verrucomicrobiota bacterium, assembly GCA_016871615.1. Taxonomy (GTDB): domain Bacteria; phylum Verrucomicrobiota; class Verrucomicrobiia; order Limisphaerales; family UBA9464; genus SXXZ01. The sequence continues at coordinate 4,427 of VHCX01000069.1, read as the reverse complement.
CGGGATCCTTCACCACTGACCTGGTCGGGGAGCGCGGCTACAACCGGGCGGGCGTGGACTCCGACATCCCGGAGATCGACTACACCGGCACCTTCAATGGCACCTCCTCGGCCGCACCCCTGGTGTCCGGCGTCGTGGCGTTGATGTTGCAGGCCAATCCGAAGCTCGGTTGGCGCGATGTCCAGGAGGTCCTGATCCGCTCGGCATCCAAGACCCATCCCGGGAGTGCCGGCTGGTTTACCAATGCGGCCGGGATCCCCTTCCACCACGACTTCGGGGCGGGTCGGGTGGATGCCGCCACCGCCGTGGGATTGGCCGGGAGCTGGCGCAACCTGGGCGCCCGGCAGGCCGCCTCGGTGGCCAAGGTGACCAAGGACCTGCCGGGCATCCCCGACGGGGGGGTGTTCGAGGGCCGATTGCCGATCGCGGAGGACCTGCGGGTCGAACAGGTCACCTTGGAGGTGACGCTCAACCATCCGTCCCGGGGGGAACTGGCCATCGATCTGGTGTCCCCGGCAGGCACGGTCAGCCACCTGTTTGTTCCCCATGCCGACCCGAATGCCGACATTGGTCACCGCTTCACCTCGGTGTTCCATTGGGGCGAGTCGGCCCGGGGCGATTGGAAGCTCCGGATCCGGGACTCGGTCGCCGGCAACGCCGGCCAGGTCTCGAACTACCGTCTCGAGGTGTTCGGAACCCGGCCCGAAACCGTGGCGACCCAACTCCGGTTGACCGCGCTCGGCCAGTCCGCCGACGGCTTCCGACTGAGGTTGCAGGGCCCCGCGGATCGGGGGGTGGTGCTCGAGGCGTCCTCCAACCTGATCGACTGGCAGGTGCTCACGTCGGGGAGGATCGACGGGGGCGACGAGCAGATCACCGATCCGAACGCGCCCAAGACGACCCGCTTCTACCGTCTGGTGCTGGCGAACCCCTGAGAGCCCCAGGGGGACGCGGAGACCACGGCATGCCCATCCGGCAGACGGGTGGCCGACGTGCCCCAAGATTCCCAAGGCTGCCTCTTGGGGAAGACCGCCCCGAGGTGTCGCCACCGATCAGTAGAGTTGATGCCCCCGACCCGTGGGCAGGGTGTCAATCCTTCGATCGCGCCTTGGCGCGGCGTCCCACCGTGGCACGGGTGGCTTTCTTGGCGGGTGCCTTTTGGACGCCGGCGCGGCGGGTGGTCGCCCGCGTCTTCGGACGCTTTGCCGTGGAGTTCTCGCGCGGGGCCCGGTCTCCCGTCTTCTGGGTCGTCGTGGCCTTGCGGGTTCGCGGACGATTGCCGACTTGGACCTTGCGCAAGGTGGCTTCGCCGATTGCCGGCGGGTCCGTCTCCGTGGCCGGCAAGGCATCCGGTGGTGGATCGCAGAGATCGGGTACCGGGGATCGCAACCCATCGCGGGGTGTCGGCTCCGTCGATCGCGGAGCGGTGGTGCCGTCGTCCAATTCCACGCCGAAGAGGGCACCGAGGTCCTCGCCGGCCAGGGCCGGGTGAGCCGATCCTTGGGCATCGCCCGGGAGCGTGGCCGCTGCGGAGGCGGTTGCCGCGGCGACCAGTTCGGCCACCTCGACCCCGCGGAGCTGGAACAGCAGTTCGGGTTGGTGATCAAGGCGGGCGCCCACGCCGTAGAGGACCGCGGCGACGTGTTTGCACATCTCGGCCCAGTCCAGGCAGGAGCCGCTCATCTTGATTTCCGACGGTGCCGGGAAGAGTCCGGTATCCCGTTGGGTCACGTCGGTGAGGATCTCCTTGGAAAGCCTGCCCTGGAGCAGGTCCACCAGGTTGGTGACTTTTCCGGCACTGCGTTGCGTGAAGGCCGTCCAAAGGTCCGCCGGCATCGGCTGGAAGCGGATGCTGATCCGGTAAAGGGAGCTTCCCTGCACCAGTGCGCCCTCCTTGACCTGCTGGCGGATGCGGGCCAGATCGGTCGAGAAGAGGCCTTCCCGGCGCAGGAGCTCGCCAACGGGTTTGTCGGTGGACTGCGCCTCCAGGTAGATCTGGAATTTCTTCTCGGCGCTGAGGAAGCGGCGTTTCTTCGGGCCCGATTCGGGCGTGTCGGATGGATGGTCGTTGGTCATGTCGTGGGTGGGTGTTGTGACCGCCTCAGGCGGGGGGATGGTTCCGGTCGCCCTCCGGGGTCCCTTCACCATCCCCCCGCCTGCCACCTCGCAGCGGATTGGATTCCGCTTGTCAGGTCACGGACTCAGCAACGGCGCGCGGCCGGTTCCGCACGGAAGTGACTCGCTTGTGGTTCCGATCGCTTCGGCGACGGAGCCAGAAGAGACGCTTGAGGTGGGGCTCCGCCCTCCCTCCACCGGGGATGGACTTTCCGCAGCGAACCAACCACCATCAACCAGCTCCTGAAACTCTCACATCCCTTGGAGCAGTTTTTGCGGTCCTGTCAGTCCCTTTTGAAGTGACCGGTGACAACCAGCCCCCAACTTCACGGGCTATTCAGACATCGCGGTGATGCCGGACGGCAGCGTCGGCATCCTGCACGACCGCGGCGATCTTCACCGAGGGGACACCAAGAAAAATCGTTACGACGAGGTCGGCTTCGTCGTCGTTCCGTCCGCCGACATTGGCATACCACTAACAAATACTTACACAAAGGCTCCAATGGAATGAAATCAACTCTCACCATCCTTGCCGTCCTGCTGCTCGCGCCGCTCGCGGCGCTGCCCGCCGCCGACACCAAGCCCAACATCCTCATCATCCTCGTCGATGACATGGGCTATGGCGATCCCGGCTGTTACAACCCCCAGTCGAAGATCGTCACGCCACAGATCGACCGGCTCGCACGGGAAGGCATGCGCTTCACCGACGCGCACGCGCCCGGCCCTCTCTGCCACCCATCGCGTTACGGACTCATGACCGGCCGGCATCCTTTTCGCACGGATGTTTCGAAATGGCCCACGCAGCCGCTCATCCGGAAGGACCAGGCCACGATTGCCACGGTCCTGAAAAGTGCGGGCTATCGCACGGCCATGGTCGGCAAGTGGCACCTTGGCTTTGAGGAAACCGGTTACGACAAGGTCCTGCCCGGCGGCCCGGCGGATCGCGGCTTCGACCGCTTTTTCGGGTTTCGCGCGTCGACCGACATCCCGCCCTATTTCTACCTCGAAGGCGACCACGCCGTCACTCCGCCCACCGCCACTATCGCCGACAGTCCCGCGCATCCGGAACGTGGCTACTCCCCCTTTCAGGGCCGGTTCTGGCGTGGCGGCGGCATCTCGCCCGGCTTGGAACTAGTCGACGTCCTGCCGAGGTTCACTGACGAAGCCATCACCGTCATCCGTGACCACGCCAAGTCCATGAAGGAAAAGCCGCTGATGCTCTACTACGCCCCGACCGGGCCGCACACGCCGTGGCTGCCATCGCCGGAATTCAAGGGTCGCAGTGGCATCGGCACCTACGGCGATTTTACCATGATGGTGGATGCCATGATCGGCCGCGTGCTCGCCGTGCTCGACGAAACCAAACTCAGCGACAACACGCTCATCCTCTTCACCTCCGACAACGGCCCCGTTTGGTATCCCGAGGACGTGCAACGCACCGGCCACGATAGCGCGGGCGGACTGCGCGGTATGAAGAGCTCAAATTGGGAAGGCGGTCATCGCATGCCCTTCATCGTGCGCTGGCCCGGCAAAGTGAAGCCCGGCTCGATCAGCACGCGGACGATTTGCTTCACCGACATCATGGCGACGCTCGCCGATGTGAGCGGCGTGAAACTCGCCGCCGAAGCCGGTCCCGACAGTTTCAGTTTCCTTCCCGTCCTGCTCGGCACGCAGCCCGCAGACAAGCCTGTGCGCGAGTCGCTGGTCATCGGCAAGTCGATCCGCTCAGGCCCATGGAAATACATCGAAGGCCGCGAACCCGAGTTTTTCGCGCGCCCCGGCAGCAAAACCATCCCTGAGCCCAGCCAACCTCCCGGCCAGCTCTTCCACCTCGACGACGACCCGCGCGAAACCAAAAACCTCGCCGTCGAAAAACCCGAGATCGTCGCCAGGCTCCAGGCCGAACTCAAACGCATCAGAAAAGCCGGCCGCACCCGACCATGAAACTCATCATCACACTCCTCAGCCTCGTCCGGCTCGCGCCGCTGGCCGCGTATGACGCCACGACGACCCTTGGCAATGACGGCTTCACCCCGCTGTTCAATGGAAAGAACCTCTCCGGCTGGGACGGAGAACCCGCGCTGTGGAAGGTCGAGGACGGGGTCGTCACGGGGACGTGCAGCGGTCCTGACGTGACCTCGCAAAACGGATCCAGAGGGAGTGAGAGTCTGGGCGACCAAGAAAAGGACCAGACCATGAAAGGAAAGCGACACACGACAGAGGAGAAGATCCGAGCCTTGAGGGAGGCGGACGGCGGGAAGCCGATCCGCGAGGTGTGCCAGGAGAGGAACATCTCTGAGGCAACCTACCAC
>VHCX01000068.1 GCA_016871615.1 Verrucomicrobiota bacterium | reverse complement strand
GAGGAGGGGGGCGGAGCGGGAGTGGGTCTCCGCTCGCTCGAGGGAGACTCTCCTGTTTCAAGCCTTCGCGCTCACGCGCGGGGGGAAATGGATGTCCGCCTCCCAAGGCTCGCTTCAACCCACTCCCGCTCCGCCGGGGGGGAGATGGGTTGGAAGGCAGGTGGGTCTTCGATCGATCGAGGGGAGGCCCCGGAGCTCAGGCCTTGGGCTTGAGCTGGGGGAAGAGGATCACGTCGCGGATGCTCTCCTGGCCCAGGAGCATCATGCACAGGCGGTCGATGCCGATGCCGATGCCGCCGGCCGGGGGCATGCCGTGCTCCAGGGAGACCAGGAAGTCCTCGTCGAGCTTTTGCTGCTCACCACCGGCCTGGTGCTCGAGGGCCGCACGCTGGGCGATGGGGTCGTTCTGCTCGGTGTAGCCCGGGGAGATCTCCTGGCCGTTGATGCAACACTCGAAGACCTCCACCGTGGTGGGATCCTCGGCCGAGATCTTGGCCAGCGGCACCAACTGCTTCGGCAGGTGGGTGACGAAGGTGGGCTGGATGAGGGTGGGCTCGACGAGCTTCTCGAACACGGCCCCGGTGACCTCGAAGTCCTCGTAGCCGTCGGCGATGTCACCGGCGAGCTTGAGGTCCTCGATGGCGCGGCGGCGACGCTCCTCGGGCGAGACCTGGAACCAGTCGTCCCCGGCCTTCTCGCGGACGAGATCCATGTAGCGGGCGCGCCGCCAGTGCGAGAGGTCGATGGTCTTGTAGACCTCGCCGTCGGCATTGCGATGCTCGATCGTCAGGGAGCCCACCACCGTGAGGGCCAGGTGACGGATGAGCGACTCGACCGTCTCCATCATGGTGGCGTAGTCGCCGTAGGCCTCGTAGGCCTCGAGCATGGTGAACTCGGGGTTGTGACGGCGCGAAAGGCCCTCGTTGCGGAAGTTGCGGCCGATCTCGAAGACCTTGTCCACGCCGCCCACCAGCAGCCGCTTGAGGTACAGCTCGAGGGCGATGCGCAGGTAGAACTCGCAGCCCAGGGCGTTGTGGAAGGTCTTGAACGGTTGGGCCGCGGCCCCGCCGGGGATGGCCTGCATCATCGGCGTCTCGACCTCGACATACCCCCGGTCATGGAAGAACGCCCGGATCTCCTTGAGGATCCGGGATCGCCTAAGGAAGACCTCGCGGACCGGATCGTTGGCGATGAGGTCCAGGTAACGCTGGCGGTAGCGGATCTCGGTGTCCTCCAGCCCATGCCACTTGCCCGGGGGCGGACGCAGGGCCTTGCCCAGCGGGGTGAAGGACTCGACCTTCACGCTCGGCTCGCCCATGCGGGTGATGAAGAGGGTGCCCTCGATGCCGATGAAATCGGCCAAGTCGAGCAGCTTGAAGACCTCGGCCGCGTCTTCGCCGAGGACCCTGGGCTGGATCCAGAGCTGGATGCGGCCGCTGACGTCGCGCAGGTCGAGGAACTGGCTCTTGCCCATGTCCCGGTGCGCGGTGACCCGGCCTGCCAGGCGCACCCGGGTTCCCTCGGGCAGGCCCACGGGATCGCCTTTGGGCTCGGGCGATTTGCTCCATTCGGCCCACCGGGCCAACTCGACCCGGACGGTGCCGCATTGGGCATCCGGCCAGAAGGAGTTCCTGAAGGGGTCCACGCCGCGCGCACGGAGCCCTTCCAGGTTCCGGCGACGCTGTTCGATGAGGGAATGAGTGTCCTCCATGGGGAGCTGGGGGTCGGGCCGTCCATGCTTGGATCGCCCGCAACCCAAGGCCCATTCAAGCCGATGGTCCGACGGGATGAGAAGCCTAGAACACGGATCCTGTCGCCATCTTGTCCAGCGTGGGATTTTGGCCGTCTTGGGAATTTGGCCATCGAGGCCATCGGAACCCATCCGGAGGCGGGTTTTCGGGTCCACCCGGGTCACGGCCGGCCAAGCGTGCCTGAACTTTGAGTCGGACCGAATCTGCCCGAATCTGCACGGGTTGACCCGGGAGGGACCGCGGTTCGGATTGCAAGGGGTCGATCCGTGGCAAGCCCGTAAACCCGGCCCGGAAACCCAGCCGCCTTGGCCTGGACCAAAGGCGTGATTTGAACGCCTAGGCCGAGAACGACTTGCCGCAACCGCAGTTGCTGTGGGCGTTCGGGTTGTTGATCTTGAACCCGCCACCGGTCAGCGCATCGCTGAAATCGATGATCGAACCGCGCATGTAGTTGGCCGAGAAGGGATCGACCACGACGCCGACGCCATGGAATTCGCCACCGAGGTCGTCCGGCCGGCGCTCGTCGAACACCATGCCGTACTGCATGCCGCTGCAGCCGCCGGCCTCGACGAAGACCCGCAGGCTCTTGCCGGCGTTCTCGGCGTCGCTCGCCAGCATGGCGGCGATCTGCTGGGCGGCGCTCTCGGTGATGGTGACGACGGCGTCCTGGGTGACCACGGATTCCATGATGGCTAGGCTAAAAGTGGGCGCCTCCGGTGTCAAACCCCCGGAGCGCCCACCAGCGCACCGGGAGCTTGGGGTGACGCGGGCGGCCACAGGTGGCATTCAGCGGAGCTCGACCCAGTAGAACCAGGGTCCACCGACCGGAGGCCGGTCGTCCAGCGAACCCCCGGTGAGACCCCGGCCGATCACGACCGGAATGCCGTCCCAGCCATGGGAGCGCAGCAGCGTCGAGGCGACGCCGGGCCGGGTGTCCCACGACAGACGGATCGCGCCTGCCGGACCCGGTTCGGCCCGCACCCGGGTGGGCAGGACGGTGGGATCGGTCAGCAGGGCGAGCGACGCCTCATCGCTGAGGACCGAGCGGTCGCCATCATGGACCCGGACCGTGTAGATCCCCAGGTGTTCCTGATAGACCTGGGCGATCCGCAGTTCCTGACGGGTGGCACCGGGCAGCGGACGACCATCGAGGCTCCACTGGTAGGTCAGGGGCCCACTGCCCAGCGCCGCCACCCGGAAGAGGGCACCGCCGCCCTCCGGCACCTCCAGCGGGCGCGGCTGGGCGGTAAGCACGATCGGACCGGTGGCCTCCCCGGGCTGCGGGGGATCGGCCGGATCCCCGTTCGCCCGGCCCGTCAGGCGCAGGTGGTCGATGCGCCAGGTGCCGGCCGTGCCGTAGGTGCCTCCGGCGCCGACATATCCGTCGCCCTCCCAGTCGGAGACGAGCCGGACTCGGAAGGAAGGATTGCCGGCGACCCCATCGACGCCCGAGAAGTCGACCGTGAGGCCGTTGGTGAAGGCGCCGCCCGCCCCGGCCACGAGGAACGGTCCGTCGACCAGGGTCCGACCGTCCACCGAGTAGAGCACCTGGAGTCGCCGGCTGGCGGTGCTCGTGGGCCTCAGGTCGAAGCGGAGGACCACCGCCTGGAATCCCACCGTCGAGGCGGATACCTCCACGCCGGCCGAGCGGGCGGCGGTGCCCTGCTTCGGAAACCCGCTCAACTGCAGGGCGAGGTCCGGGGCGGTGGCCGGATCGCCGGATCCCGCACCCGAGGCGGGGGCGATCCGAAGGCCTCCGAGCACCGAGAGCGTCCCCGCACCCGAGGTCGCCCGGAGAAGGTCGTTCGTCTGGTTGAAGTCCCAGCCGGCGATGACCCGCTCGACGGCGCCCGCGCGCACGGGCGGCATCAGCACCAGCAGCAGGGCCGGCAGAAGCCTCCAGCCCGACAGGAGCAGGCCCATGCGGCCCAAGAGGCCCCGAAGACCCAGCCAACGGCGGAGACCGGTGCGCCAGCCGGCACCACTCGAACGGCTTCGGCGGTCTGGACCGCACGGTGCATGGACCTCGGAAGGACCGGTGACGGGGTGGCCGCGCCGTGGAGACCACGGATCGGTGCGGAGGGAGCTGAGGTGAAGCACTTGGGGACGGGGATGGGAGGTCATGGGCAAGGACAGCGTTCCTGGGAGGACGCTGGGGGTTTGGGTGGTGGGTGTGGTGGTGGAGGGGCTCGGAGGTGGGGCTCGGAGATGGGGCTTGGGGGTGGGGTGGGTGAAGGAATTGGCGGGGGTCCCCGGGGCAACGGCGCACAGGACCCTCTGCTTAAGCCTTCGCTGGCCACCGGGCGGTTCTCCCCGGAATTCTGCAAAAAATCTCGATCCCCCTCCCGGAGGCCCGGCTCGACTTCGCCGCGACCCGCCGTAGTCTGCGGGAACCATGAGAGTCCCCGCCGACGCCGCACGGAGGGCCTGGTCCGCCGCCCTCGGGCTGGGGTTGCCGGTCGGGCTTTGGACCCGCCTTCTCGGGGCCGAGCTGCCCGCCCCGGGCTTCACGCCGGAGTCCCGGGGCGACCACGCCCTGCGCGGGGTCTTGGCCCACGTGCGGCCGGGCACCACCCTCACCAACGCCACGGTGCTCGTGCGCGATGGACGGATCGCCTCGGTGGGCATCGACCTCGCGGTCCCGGCCGGCACCCGGATCTGGGATCTTCCCGGTGCCCACGTGTACCCTGGGTTCATCGATCCCTACCTGACTCTCGGGAACCTGGCCGAGGTGGTGAACACCTCCGGCACCGAGTCCGCCTCGGGCGACTCGATGACCTCCGGCGCCCCGCGCTTCCTCGGCGTGCCGGGCCAGGAACGCGACCCGGGCTCGCCGGGACCGGCCCACGGCCTGGCCGACGTGACGCCGGAGCGGCGGATGGTCGAGGGCCTGTCGCCCGACCCCAAGGAGCTGGCGGCCCTGCGCGACCTGGGCTTCGCCGCCGCCAACGTGGTGCCCGCCAAGGGCATCCTGCGGGGACAGTCGGTGGCCATCAGCCTGTCGGACGGCTCGCCCAACCGGGCCGTGCTCCGGCCCGACACGGCCCAGCATGTGGCCTTTGTCCTCGGCTCCGGCGGGAGCGACGCCTATCCGAAGTCGCTGATGGGGGTCATCGCCGTGGTCCGGCAAGCCTGGATGGATGCCGCGTGGTACCGCGCCGACCAGACCGACGCCACCGGCCCGGGGCGCGCCTCTTCGCGCCACCGGCCCACGTTCAACGCGGCATTGGCGGCCCTGCAGCCCACCCTGGCCGGCCCCGATGGCCTGGGCCCGGGCCCGGCCCGGCAGCCGGTGGTCTTCGAGCCGGGCAGCGTGCTCATGCAGGACCGGGCGTTCCGGGTGGCGTCCGAGGCGGGAGTCCGGCCACAGCTGGTGGCCAGCGGCCAGGAATGGCGTCGGCCCGACCTGCTGGCCCCGATGGCCAAGGCCGGGGTGCCCTTCATCGTCCCGCTCCAGTTCCCCGCGCTGCCGAAATTGCCCGAGGACTCCGCCTGGGACTCGGTGCCGCTCGACCTGCTGCGGGCCTGGGACTGGGCCCCGGAGAACCCGGCCCTCCTGGCGCGGTCGGGCCTCACGATCGCCCTGACCACCCACGCCCTGCCCGACCGCAAGGCCTTCCGCACCCAGCTCCGGGCCGCGATGGACCGCGGGCTGTCGGAGACCGACGCATTGGCCGCGCTGACCACCGCACCGGCCGCGCTGTGCGGGCTGGCCGACCGGCTGGGCACGCTGGAGGCGGGCAAGCTCGCCCACCTCACCGTGGTCGAACCCGGGGCCGGCGGGTTCTTCGACCCGTCGCTGCGGGTGCTGGCCGTGTGGATCGACGGCGTGGTCCATGAGACCGATGCCGCCCTTAATACGCCCGAGCGCAAGGAGCCCGACGCCGCGGCCGAGGCGAAGAAGGCCGAGGAACGGCGCCTGGCCGCCGCCCGGGTGGCCCGGTCGCCCCTCGACGGACGGGGTCCATTGGACGGCACGACCGCGGTGGTCGTGCGGAACGCCACGCTCTGGACCAGCGGTCCCCGGGGGATCCTCGAGCGGGCCGACCTGCTGGTGGAGGGCGGGCGGATCCGGGCCGTGGGTCCGTCGCTGGCGGCGGGACCGGCCGTGCAGGAGATCGACGGCACCGGCCTGCACGTCACCCCGGGCATCCTCGACTGCCATTCTCACTCGATGATCCTCGGGGCGGTCAACGAGGGCACGCTGCCGAGCACGGCGATGGTGCGCATCGGGGACGTGGTGAACTCGGAGAGCGAGAACCTCCACCAGCAGCTGGCCGGCGGCACCACGCTGGTGAATCTGCTGCACGGCTCGGCCAACCCGATCGGGGGCCAGAACTGCGTGATCAAACTGCGTGACGGCGCCACGCCCGAGGAGCTGAAGTTCGAGCCCGCCCCCGGGGGCATCAAGTTCGCCCTCGGTGAGAACGTCAAGCAGTCGGGCTGGGGCGACAAGGCCGTGACCCGTTTCCCCCAGACCCGCATGGGCGTGGGCACCTTCTACCGCAACCGCTTCACCGCCGCCCGGCAGTACCTCGAGGACATGCGCGGCGGCCGCCACACCGACGGCTCCCCGGTCCGCCGCGACCTGGAGCTCGAGGCGCTGGGCGAGATCCTGGGCGGGACGCGGCTCATCCACTGCCACAGCTACCGGCAGGACGAGATCCTCGCCTTCCTGCGCGTCATGGAGTCCTTCGGCGTGCGCGTGGCCACGCTGCAGCACATCCTCGAGGGCTACAAGGTGGCCGACGAGATCGCCCGGCACGGCGCCGGCGCCAGCGCCTTCGCCGACTGGTGGGCCTACAAGTTCGAGGTGATCGACGCCATTCCCTACGCGGGCAGCCTCATGCGCGAGCGGGGAGTGGTGGTGAGCTTCAACTCCGACTCCAGCGACCACGCCCGCCGGCTCAACTTCGAGGCGGCCAAGGCCGTGAAATACGGCGGAACGCCCGAGGCCGAGGCCCTGAAGTTCGTGACCCTCAACCCGGCGCGGCAACTGGGCATCGACCACCGGGTCGGCTCCCTCGAGCCCAGCAAGGACGCCGACTTCGTGCTCTGGAACGGTTCGCCGCTGGACTCCTCGAGCCGCTGCCTGGAGACGTGGGTGGATGGCCGTTGCCGGTTCCGCCGCTCGGCGGAGGCGGGCCGGGTGACGCGGCTGCAGGAGGAGCGCTCGGCCCTGCTCGCCAAGGCCCGCAAACTGGCCGGGGGCACCGGGGACGGCGCCAAGGCCTCGGACCAGGCGCGCCAGCGGTTCTTCCTGCGCGCCCTCGAGCAGGCCCGGCACCAGGGCGTCCGGGAATGCCAGGATTGCCGGGTGCGCCAGACCGACTGAGGCCCACCCCCGTTCCCACCATGGCTGGCCAGGGCTCCCAGGGCGACGGCAGGACGGCGACCCCGCCACGGCGGCGGCGGCCGCGGCCCGGGGTCGTGGCCTTCTGGGTGTCGACCGACCTCGCGGCGGCCGGACGCCCACGGGTCGGGGGCGACCGGCCGGAACCAGTCACGATTTCCGGGTGCGACTACCTCGGGCTGTCCCTCGACCCGGCGATCCGGGAAGTCTGGGTACGGGCCTCGGCCTCGGGCCCCCTCCAGACCGGCGCCTCGCGGGTGACGACCGGTGACCACCCGCGCTACCGGCGGGCCGAGGCGGCCATCGCGGCCTTCCTCGGGGAGCCCGCCGCCACGTTCCTCGCCACCGGCTACCTGGCCTCGCTGGCGGTGGCCCAGGCCCTGGCCGGAGAGACCACCCACGTGGTGCTCGACGATGCGGCGCACACCTGCGTGCGCGATGGGGCGGCGCTGACCGGATTGCCGGTGCTGCCCTTCCGCTCCGGTGATCCTGAGGCGCTGCGGCGGGTGCTGGGGCGACTGCCCCGGTCGGCCCGGCCGCTGGTGGCCACCGACGGGGTGCGGGGCCTGCGGGGCGGCATCCTTCCGATCGACGCCTACCTGGCGGCCCTGCCCGGCCCGGGCTGGCTCTGGGTCGACGACGCCCATGGGATCGGGACGGTGGGCCGGGGTGGCCGGGGCGCGGTCGAGGCGCTCGGGCTCGGGCCGGATCCCCGGCTGGTCCGCAGCCTGACGGGATCCAAGGCCTTGGGGGTCGCCGGCGGTGCGGTCGTCGGCCAGGCGGCGGTCGTGGATCGCATCCGGGCCCACGCCGGGGCCTACCGGGCGTCCTCGGCCCCGCCCCTCGCAGTCGCCGCCGCCTTCACCGCGGCCGTCGGCCGGCTGCGGCGGACGCCGGGCCGCGTGCGCCGGTTGCAGGCGCTGGCCGCGCGGTTTTCCGCCGCCCTACCGGACCGGCCGGGGGTGCTCACCGACCCGCGCACACCCGTCACCGCGATCCATCCGGTTGACGCGGCCCAGGCCCAGCGGATCGACTCGGCCCTGCAGGCGGCCGGCTTCGTGCCGCCATGGATCCGCTACCCAGGCGGCCCCGCCGAGGGGTTCTTCCGCATCGCCCTGCGTGCGACCTTGGCCACCGGTCAGGTCGACCGCTTGGCCCGGGCCATCCGCGACGCCCTCTGAACCGGACGGCGGGATCTGGGGCCTCCGGGCTTTCCGGCTCTCCGGCGTTGCCTTGCGCACGACGGCTGGCACTCTTAGGAATCATGCCCCTGACCTTGCATTGCCCGTCCGTGGCGACCCTCCTGCTGGCGCTGGCCGCCATCAACACCGCCGCCGGAGGTTCCAGAGCCCTCGCCGCCACCGCCCCGTTCCACAGCCCCGAGACCGCCCTCGACCGCTACGTGGCCCAGCCCGATCCGTCCTTCGCCTGGACGGTCGCCGGGACCACGAACATCGGCCGTTGCGAGGTGGCCCTCATCGACCTGACCTCACAGACCTGGCTCACCACCAACGAGGTGAACCGCACCCTCTGGAAGCACTGGCTGACCGTGGCCCGACCCAAGGACCGCGCCCACGACACGGCCCTGCTGGTGATCGCCGGCGGCGCCAACCGGGAGGGCGACCGTCCCAAGCCCAGCGTCGAACTCACCCGCATCGCCGAGGCGACCCGCTCGGTGGTCGTGGAGTTGAAGATGGTGCCCAACCAGCCGCTCATCTTCCACCGGGACGGCAAGGAACGCGTCGAGGACGACCTCATCGCCTACACCTGGGACCAGTTCCTGCGCACGGGCGACACCCGGTGGCCGGCCCGGTTGCCGATGACCAAGTCGGTCGTCCGGGCCATGGACGCAGTGAGCGCCTTCACGGCGGGCGAGGCGGGCGGCGGCCGGGCCGTCGCGACCTATGTCGTCGCCGGAGGCTCCAAGCGGGGCTGGACCACCTGGACCACCGCGGCGGTCGACCGGCGCGTGGTGGCCGTGTGTCCCATCGTGATCGACCTGCTGAACATCGAGCCTTCGTTCACGCACCACTACCGGGCCTACGGGGCCTTCGCGCCGGCCGTCGGCAACTACGTGGAGCAGGGCATCATGAACTGGCAGGGCACCCCGGAATACCGGGCCCTCATGAAGATCGAGGAACCCTACGAGTACCGCGACCGGCTCACCCAGCCCAAGCTCCTGATGAACGCCTGCGGCGACCAGTTCTTCCTGCCGGATTCCTCGCAGTTCTACTTCGATGAACTGAAGGGGCCGAAGTACCTGCGCTACATCCCCAACGCCGACCACTCCCTGAAAGGCTCCGACGCCTACGCCACCCTCCTGGCCTGGCAGCACGCCATCCTGAACCGGACATCCCTGCCCCGGTTCACCTGGACCCAGGAGGCCCCAGGACGCCTGCGTGTCAGGACCGCCGACACTCCGAAGGCCGTGAAGCTCTGGCAGGCCCACAACCCCAAGGCCCGGGACTTCCGCCTCGACACCCTCGGCCCGGCATGGACTTCCACCGACCTGCAGCCCGATGCCCAGGGTGAGTACCTCGGCCAGGCGACCGCGCCCTCCGAGGGCTGGACCGCGGCGATGGTGGAGTTGACCTATGACCTCGGTGCGGCGGCGCCACTCAAGGTCACCACCTCGGTCACCGTCACGCCGGACCGTCTGCCCCATGAGGCCTTCCGTCCGGAGCTGCGGGTCAAGGGCTTCCTGAGCCGGTGAAGCTCCGGGGACACCCCTTGGAGGATCGGCCGAGCTCGGCTGGATGGCACTGAGGTGGGAGGGGATGGAGAGATGGGGTCTAAAAAGTTGTTCTTGATAATCTTTTTATGGATTCCGGTTTTTCCTCGACAGTTTCGGGCGTCGGGTGTGTAACAACATCAAAGCCCGGTCGATCTTTCAGGCGACAGTCCGCGAGCGCGCGCTCGGCAATCCCCCTCCAGAGGTTGCCCGACCGCCCGCACGGGAATCCGCCCGGCACGATCCAACGGGGTTGTTCGCAACGCATCAGAACCAACCACCCATGAAACCCTCCCATCCCCGCACCGGCCTCTGGACCGCGGCCATCGCCGCGGCGCTCCTCCAGGCGCCCCTCGCCACGCAGGCCGAACTCTTCAAGATCGACTTCGGCCACATCGAAAACGAACGGATCCCGACCGATGCCGAGGGCACTCCCTTGGATCCCCAACCGCTCCTGCTCGACTGGGACGTCATTCCCACCTGGACTTTCGCGGAACCCAACTCGAACGTCACCGACGGTTCGGCCAGCATCAAGGGCGAAGCCAACGCCGCCGGCACCGAGGTCACTTGGAAGCTCAGGGACAGCTCGGACAAGCCAAACACCAAGGTCACCCTGACCATAATGGACAACCGGACGCTCGCCGAGAAGCTCTCCCCCGACGCCCCGCCTTACATGCTGGGCGGAAGCGCCAACAATCCCACGAAGGAAGGACGCGACGTGGTGTATGACGGCGTGCGGGTACCTGGCGTCGTCAAGGATGACTACCTCTATCGGAATCCCGATACCCCAGATACCGAGAGCTTGATGCGCATTGCAAATCTCACCCCTGGGACCTATAACGTAACCGTCTTTGAAGGCCGCACTTCGGACGCGTTCCGGGCCGGCAAGATTTGGGTGGACGACATCAAGGGCCTCAAGGAGCCCGCCACCCAAAACACCGGCAACTACTCCGGCAAGAACGACGCCGGGGAGGCAGTGCCCGACGGGCAACCCAGGACCGTCACCGTGAAGATCAATCCAGGCGACTACCTCTGGTTCGCCGAGATGGAGGACAATTCCGGCGGCATCAGCGGCATGATCATCCGCTCGGTGATTGATCCGGGGGCATCGAACGGACTGTTCAAAATCGATTTCGGCCAACTCGAAAACGAGCGGATCCCTAAAATCACGACCGCCAACCAGTCCGATGCCGGTTCGGAGGGTTCCGCCCCAGCGCCGTTGGCCGAGTGGAATGTGATCCCCACGTGGACCTTCTCCGAACCGAATGCCAACGTGACGGATGGGTCGGGCAGCATCAAAGGCACGGCCAACGCCGACGCCACGGAAGTCACCTGGAAGCTCACCGACTTCTCCAAGAGCCAGAACAAGAACGTCACGGTGTCGATCTTCAACAACGTCGCGCTCGACACGGAAAAGTCGTTCCCTCCGGCCACAGGCCAGACCGCCAACAACCCCACCAAGGAAGGCATCGCGGTCATGTATGACGGCGTCCTCGTGCCCGCCGCGGTCAAGGACGACTACCTGTACCGCAACCCGGACACCGACGGCAGCGAGATCCTCATGCGCTTCGCCGGCCTGAATCCCGGCAAGTACAACGTGACGGTCTTCGAGGGCCGCACCTCCGACGCCAACCGAACCGGTAAGATCTGGGTCGACGACATCAAGGGTTTGAAAGCCCCGGCCGCCCAGAACACGGGGAATTATTCCGGCAAGGGCGCCGACGGAACCGTCTATCCGTTGGGGCAACCGCGGACGATCGTCGTAGACATCAAGGCGGGCGAATTCCTCTGGTTCGCCGAGATGGAGGACAACTCCGGCGGCATCAGCGGCATGATCATCCGCGGGCTCCCGTCCGCCCCCTCGGCGGTCACGCTGCAGAGCGCCTCGGCCCTTGGCGGCGCGTTCACCGCCGTCGCTGGAGCGACCGTTGACGGCACGGCCAAGACCATCACCATCCCGGCGCCGTCGAGCTCGGCCTTCTACCGCCTGAGCGGTGCGTCGAAGATCAGCATCTCGACCAGCGGCGCCAACCTCGTCTTCAAGTACGAGTGACGAGGCCCCGGGCTGCCTGCGGCCCGACCCTCCACATCGATCAAGGAACTCGAGGGCCCCGGGGAAACCCGGGGCCCTTTTTGTGGACCGGCGATGCGAGCAGGGCCGCCGGCCGGGTTCACTCGTCGCCGCCCGACCCGCCACCCCCACCGCGGCCGCGCTTCTCCCAGCGGCGCTGGGCGCGCTCGGGCAGGGCGTTGTCCACCTTGGGCTGGTAGGCCTCCGGGCCGAATAGCCCCTGGATCGCCGCCTCAAACTCCCGGGACGGGGCGATCTGGAACCGGTCGTCGGGCTCGATCCACACCGTCTCGCCGCCCGGCAGGCGGAGGCCCAGGTAGAGGGCCACCGGGCCCGCATGGGCCTCCACCAATGCGCGCAGGTCCTGCAGCCGGGTGCCCCCGAGCTGGTCGGCGCGCAACCGAAGCTGGACCCGCTTGGTGAACTTCCGCGGCGCAGCGTCCAGCGGCAGGATCTCCTGCGGGAAGAGCTTGGGCCGCTCCTCGCCGGTGCTGACCTCGGCCGTCACCAGCAGCGCCTGGTTCACCACGAAGAGGTCGGCATGGCGGTCGTAGGACTCGTTCATCGCCAGGGCGGTGACGCTGCCGGTGATGTCCTCGAGGGTGACCATCGCGTAGGGCTTGCCCGTCTTCTTCGAGACCCCCTTCTGGACGGCCGAGACCAGCCCGCCGACCCGGGCCATCGACCGGTTGGCCAGACCGGCAAGGGCCTCGATGCTGTGGGTCGTGTGCCGGGCCAGGAGCTTCTCATAGGGTCCCAGCGGATGCCCGCTCACGTAGAAGCCCACCAGTTCCTTCTCGTCGGCCAGCTTCTGGGCCAGCGGCCAGTCCTCCTGCACGACGGCCTTGTCGGCCCGCTGGCGGGTCGCCGGGGCGGCCTCGAAGGTGTCGAGGAAGGACACCTGCCCGCGGGACTTGTCGGCCGCGTTGGCGCTGGCGCGCATCAGGGCCCGTTCGATCTGGTGGAACACGGTGGCCCGGTTGGGCCCGAGCGAGTCGCAGGCACCGGCCTTGACCAGGGCCTCGAGGCCCTTGCGGTTGACGGCTTTGGTGTCCACCCGTCCGCAGAGGTCCTCGAGGTCCTTGAAGCCACCGCCGAGGGACCGGGCCACCAGCAGCGCCTCGACCGCCCCCTCCCCCACGCCCTTGATGGCCGCCAGCCCGAAGCGGATCACCCGGCGATCCCCGGCCGCGGCCGCCGGGGCGAAGTGCAGGCCCGAGGCGTTGACATCGGGACCCAGGGTCTCGATGCCCAGGGTTCTGGCCTCGGCGATGTACTGGCTGAGCTTGGCCGTGTCGCCCTGGTCGTTGGTCATCATCGCGGCCAGGAACTCCACCGGGTGGTTGGCCTTCAGCCATGCCGTCTGGTAGGCGACGATCGCATATGCCGCCGCATGCGACTTGTTGAAGCCGTAGCCGGCGAACTTCTCCAGCAGGTCGAAGACCTCGTTGGCCTTGGGTGCGGCGATGCCATGGGTGGCCGCGCAGCCCTTCACGAAGTTCTCCCGCTGCTGGACCATCTCCTCGAGCTTCTTCTTGCCCATGGCCCGGCGCAGCAGGTCGGCGCCGCCGAGGGTGTACCCGGCCAGGATCTGGGCCGCCTGCATGACCTGCTCCTGGTAGATGAGGATGCCGTAGGTCTCGCGCGCGATGGGCTCCAGCAGGGGGTGGGGATAGAGGATCTCCTGCTCGCCGTGGCGTCGCTGGATGAAGTCCGGGATGAGGTCCATCGGACCGGGCCGGTAGAGCGAGATGAGGGCCGTGATGTGCTCGACCGAGGCGATCTTGAACTTCTTGCAGAGGTCGCGCATGCCGCCCGATTCCAACTGGAACACGCCGAGGGTCTGGGCGTTGTTGAGCAGGTCGTAGGTCTTGGCGTCGTCGAGCGGCAGGTTGTCGAGGTCGAGCTGCAGGCCGGTCGACTGGCGGACCATCTCGGCGGTGTTGCGGATGACCGTCAGGGTCTTGAGACCCAGGAAGTCCATCTTCAGCAGGCCCAGGTCGCCGACCGGGCCCATGGCATACTGGGTGACGATGCCGCCCTCGTCGTCCTGCTTGAGCGGCAGAAGGTTCACCAGCGGCTGGGCCCCGATCACCACGCCGGCCGCGTGGACGCCGACGCTGCGGGTCTGGTCCTCGAGGAGCAGGGCCGTGTCGATGAGTTCGCGGGTGATGTCCTCGCCGTCGTAGGCCTGCTTGAACTCGGCGTTCTTATGGAGCGCGTCCTCCAGGCCCCACTTCACGTCGGTGATCATCTTGGCCAGGCGGTCGGCCTCCGAGACGGCCAGGCCCATGACACGGCCCACGTCGCGGATCACCGACTTCGCGCCCATGGTGCCGAAGGTGATGATCTGGGCGACGGCGTCGCGGCCGTACTTCTCGCGCACGTAGCGGATGACCTCGGCCCGGCGGTCGTCGGCGAAGTCGATGTCGATGTCGGGCGGGCTGACGCGCTCGGGGTTCAGGAAGCGCTCGAAGAGCAGCCCGTAGCGCAGGGGGTCGACGTTGGCGATCTCGAGCAGGTAGGTGACCATCGAGCCGGCGGCCGATCCGCGCGCCACGCAGGCGATACCCCGGTCGCGGCCCCAGCGCACGAAGTCGCCCACGATGAGGAAGTACGAGACGTAGCCGGTCTTCTCGATGACCCCGAGTTCCAGGTCGATCCGGTCGAGGATCGTGCGCACGGCCGCATCGACCTGTGCCGGATCGATGGGGGCCGGTGTGCCCGGTGCCCCGGAGACCGCGGTGGGCGGGGCGTCGGCCGTTCCTGTTCCCGGCTCCGGTGCCGTTGGCGAGGCCGGAGCGGGCGGTTTCTCCTGAACGAGGAAGGCCAACCGCTCGGGCTGGGTCACGGTCTCGACGACGATGGCCGATCCCTCCACATGAGCCTGGATCGAGTAGCGGAGGCGGAGTCCGTCGCAGAGCAGCTTGCGCAGGTAGCCCTCGCGAGTCCACGTCTCGGGAGGCTGGAAGACCGGGTAGTGCTCGGCCCCCTTGCCGTAACGGATGTCCACGTGGCACTTGTCGGCCACCTCCACGGTGTTGAGCACCGCCTCGGGCACCTCGGCGAAGAGGTGTTTCATCTCCTGAGGTGAGCGCAGGAAGAACTGCTCCTGCGTATAGCGCATCCGCTTGGCGTCGCTGAGCAGGGACTGGGTGCCGATGCAAATCAGGCAGTCGTGGGCGCGGGAGTGCTCCTTCTGGACGTAGTGGACGTCGTTCGTCGCCACGCACTTGAGGCCGAACTCCTTGGCCCACGGGAGGAGTTGCCGGTTGACCTTGGCCTGCTCCGGGATGCCGTGGTTCTGGAGCTCGAGGTAGAAGTTCCCGGGCCCGAAGGTCTGCTTGAAGAAATCGATGGCGTTCCGGGCGCGCGGAAGGTCGTCCTTCAGGATGGCCTCGGGGATCTCGCTGGCAAGGCAGCCGCTCAGGCCGATGAGCCCCTGTCCATGGACGGCCAGGAGTTCCTTGTCGATGCGGGGCTTGTAGTAGTAGCCCTCGAGATGGGCCATGGTGACCAGCTTGACCAGGTTCTTGTAGCCGATCTCGTCGCGGGCCAGCAGCACCAGGTGGTGGTACACGCCGCGCATGCCGCCCGAGCCCTGCTTCTTCTCGAGGCGGGACCCCGGGGCGACATACACCTCACAACCCAGGATGGGCTTGATGCCGGCCTTCTTGGCCGCCGAGTAGAATTCGATCGCACCGAACAGGTTGCCATGGTCGGTCATGGCCAGGGCGGGGAAGTCCAGTTCCTTGGCGCGCGCCATCAGCCGGTCGAGGCGGCAGGCGGCATCGAGCAGGGAGAACTCGGTGTGCAGATGGAGATGGGCAAAGTCGGCGGGCATCGCTGGGTGCCACTATGCGAACCCATCGCCCCGGCAACAAGCGCCGGAGGGCCCTGCGGCAGATTCCGGCCTCCTGTTCAAAAAACGCCAACCCGACGGTTTTTGGTCAAGGTCGGGACGATGGACCCCCGGCTGAAGGCCTCGAAACGAGTTGGCAAGGGATAAGCTCCTGCGGACTTCGTGGAACCGGTGATCCAACCTCGCGCGACAGCCGATCGAGGGTCACTGCCCCCCGCCGTCGCCATCATGACGCCGGCAACCATCCCATCCCCATCCCCGAACGGTTCCGGCGAACAGGCTTGAACCGGTGCTTCTGAACATCCCTGGCCCGGAGGTCGCTCCACCGCCCTCCGGGTTTTCTTTTGCCCCGGTCGCTTGTGGGGGGGTCAGCCTCATCGGGATTCCCTCCGGCGTCCGGGCAACCGTCCGAACTGGTGGATCCAGAACCCGTGCAGGAACCGGCGCAGATCGAGCACGGCCTCGGGCGGGGCCTCGAGGGAAGCCAGGGCGCTCCACTCGGCCGTCAACAGCGATTCCATGAGGTCGGCAGCCCCGGGTGGCAGGGATTCCGGATCGGGTTGGAGTCCCTGAAGGGCCAGGAATCGCAGGTCCCAGGCGAACCGGGCGCGCGCCATCGGACCCTGGATCTCGAGGAAGGCCAGGAACTCGAGGAAGAGCCGGTGCACCTCGGGCTGCGGCGTCTCGGTCTCGGTGACCTGCTCAAGGGTGGCCACCGCGTGGGCGACCAGTTCCAGCGCGTCGATCCGCTGCCCCAGGGCCTCGTGCGGATGCCGGACCACCACCTCGCCCAGCGTGTGCAGGTCTCCCCGGCGGCTGCGGCGGAAGGAGAACTCGGCCTCGAAGCACCAGTCGAGCCGGCCCCGCAGGGCGGACTTGGGACCCCGGGCCCCCTTGGCCACCGTGGCGAGGCGGCCCAGGTCCGGGGTCAGCCAGTGGACCACGAGGCTGGTGTCACCCAGCGGTCGGAGCCGCAGGATCACGCCCCCGGAGCGCTCGGAGGTCATGGCCGCCGGCCCGTCCGAGCGTCTGGCCGGCCCGGGCTCCGACCCCCGGTGCCCGGCCGCGCGATGGACCCGGGCTGGGCGGCCGCCCAGCGCACCCAGCGGTTTTCCTGGCGCTTCATCACCCGCCTGGCCGCCGGGTCGAGGTCGTCGAAGCCGCGCAGGTGCAGGATCGCATGGATGACGTAGCGGACGACCTCGGCATCCCAGCTCGTGCCGAAGTCCCGGGCCTGCGCCACGGCGTCGGCGACCGAGATGAAGCACTCGCCGTGCAGGCGACCAGCGGTCGACCCGTGGTCGAAGGTGATGACGTCGGTGGAGCCCTCGTGCCCGAGGAAGGCCTCGTTCACCCGGGCCATCTCGCGGGGACCCACCAGGTGCACGCCCAGTTCGGCCCCGAGGCCCATGGCCGCCAGCAGGTCGAGGACCCTCCGGCGCAGCGCCCTCAGGCACACCGGGTGGTCCTTCTGGCGATTGCGCAGGAGGAGGACGACGGACCCCGGCGAGGCCCCGGGGACGGTCGGCACCGGCGTGGCCGGGAGCGGGACGGGGCGACGGCTCACGGCGGCTCCTAGAACCCGAGCCGCGACAGCTCGCGCTCCAGGGCGGCCTGGAAAGCCATGAGGTCGGGCTGGGACGGGCGGTAGCCCTTCTCGTCGGCGACGAGCCCGGGCCGGCCGTAGGTGTCGATGAGCCAGGCCGCCCCCTTGCCGTCGGAGAAGCGCACCCGGCCGCTGACCATCGCGTTGGGCCGGGTGACGGCATCCACGGTCACCTGCACATCGCCGCCGGCGGGCCCGCCTTCCGGAGGCACGACCTCGTCGGGCTCGACCGGCGCCGCGGAGGCGGGTCCTGCGGTCGTGGCCGGGGAGGGCGGTGCGGGCGGCGCCTTGGGCGGCTCGGGGTCCTTGGGCACGACCTTCAGGTCGTCGATGAGGAAGCGCACCTCCATGTAGGTGAGCTTGAGGGCGAAGTCGGTCTCGAGACGCCGCTGGAAGTCCGACAGCTTCATGCCGTCGGCGATCCACTGGCGGGCGATCGTCTGCTGCTCGGGGGAGAGGGAGGCCATGTCGATGGGGCGGAGGCTAGGGGTTGGCGGGGACGGGGTCAGTCACGGAAGTTCACGAAATCGAGAGCCACCGGGAATTCATGGCCCCGGCAAGCGGCGATGACGGCCTGGAGATCGTCGCGGTTCTTGCCCGCCACCCGAAGCTCATCGCCCTGGATCGAGGCCGTGACCTTGAGGCCCAGGCCGCGGACGAAGGTGCCGATCTCCTTGGCGGCGGCGCTGTCGATGCCCTGCTTGATCTTGATGGACTGGCGCGCGTGCCCCAGGGGCGACAGCTCGGCCTCGCCCTCGTCCAGGCTCTTGGGCGAGATGCCGCGCTTGGCCAGACGGAGCCTCACGATTTCCACCAGCGCCGTCATCTTGAAGGCGTCCGGGGCGCGCAGCTTGATCTCGTGCTTCTCGAGCACGATCTCGGCGCCGGATCCCTTGAAGTCGAAGCGCGTGAGCAGTTCCTTCTGGGCTTGGTGGACGGCGTTCTCCACCTCCATGGGATTGACCTTCGAGACGATGTCGAAACTCGGCATGGGTCGATGCTAGCCGATGGGCCCGCGCCCGCAACGGGTCACCCCGCCGTGGGGCTGACGACTCCGGTTCGGGGCTTGGTGCCCCCGGGCCGCCGGCCCTAGTCTGTTGCCCACGCATGGAAATCGCCCCGCCCAACGAGGGTCCCGGGACGGACGGCCCGAAGGCCCCTCCGCTGGTGCCCGGCACCCTCTACCTCGTGGCCACGCCGATCGGCAACCTGGAGGACATCACCCTGCGGGCCCTGCGGGTGCTGGGCGGGTGCACGGTCGTCGCCGCCGAGGACACGCGTCGCACCGGCCAACTGCTCACCCATTTCGGCCTGCGCAAGCCCATGGTGAGCTTCTTCCGCTTCAACGAGGCGCGGC
>VHCX01000067.1 GCA_016871615.1 Verrucomicrobiota bacterium | reverse complement strand
TGAGGCCTGTCGCAGGGTTTGCTGGAGGAGGGCCTCGAACGTATCCACGGCCACCACCTCGACGCCGGTCCCCAAGTGCCACCCTTGTGCGGCGGCGATGGCCAGGCGGATGCCCGTGTAGCTGCCGGGACCGATGCTGACGGCCAACCGCTCGACCGCTGCACGGCAGATGCCGGACTCGGCCAAGGCCCGCTCGACCAGTTGGAAAACCGGGGTCGTCCTTCCTCGGTCATGGACCACCTCGGCCAGCACTCGCCGGTCGCCGTCGCTCACCGCCACCGAACGGCGATCGCTGGTGAATTCAAAGGCCAGGCAGATCATGGGTGATGTCGCGGGTGGATTCATCGACCCAGCGGAAGCCGATGCGGTGGAGCGAGGCCGGGGGCGGGTTCAACCCCTCGGCCCGCGAGTACCATTCGATGATGGATACGGCATCGCCCGGGCTGAGGCAGGAATCAAGCCCGGCGGCGTGCAGGTCATCGGCCGACCCGAGTCGGTACAGGTCGAGATGGAAGATCGGCAGGCGACCCCCGCGGTATTCGTGCAGGAGAGCGAAGGTGGGCGAGTGGGCGCGCGCGGCGCAGCCCAGGCCCCGCACGAATCCCCGCACGAAGGCGGTCTTGCCCGCACCCAGGTCTCCGTCGAGGCCGACCACCCAGCCGGCCCGGGCGGCGCGGCCCACCCGCTCGCCGAGCGCCTCGGTCTCTTCCGGGGATGTGGTGCGGACCGTCGCCATCACTCGAAGTGCTGGTATCCGTGGCCCAGGGGCGTCAGTCCGCGTTCCTCCCGCAGGAATAGGCCGGGCCGGTCGTTGAGTTTGCCGATGCAGGTGATGCGGGTCTCGGGGAAGCGGGCCTTCCAGCCGTCGAGCAGCGGCACGGCATCCGCCGAGGCGATGGTGAGCACCAGTTCGAAGTCCTCACCATCGGTCAGCGCGGCCACCACCGCCGGCTTGGCCGTGTCGCTGGAACGGGCCCGCAGTCGGGCCGCCGGCCGGATTGGCAGGGCCGGGGCCAGGATCTCGCCGCCGGGCACCCGACTGGCCTGGAGGATGTGCTGCAAGTCGCCGGCGAGGCCGTCGCTCAGGTCCATCATCGCGTGGATGTCGAAGTGCTCGGCCAGCCACCGGGCCTCGACCACGCGGGGTTCGAAGTCCAGGTGATGCCCTTCGATGGACCCACCGAGCTCGCCGGTCACGAAGACCGCGTCGCCCACCTTGGCGCCCGACCGGAGGACGGCACGGCCGGCCGGGACCGTGCCGATCAGGGCGACACTCAGGAACATCGCGCCCGGGCTGTGGGTGGTCTCGCCACCGACCAGGGCGATGTCGTGCCGGCCTGCGAACTCGGCCATGCCGCGGTAGATCGCCTCGACCCGTCCTGCGCTGAACCCGGGCGGCAACCCGAGCGTGACGACGGCCGAGGTCGGCGTGCCCGCCATGGCGGCGATGTCGCTCACGGCCCGGGCCAGGGCCTTGCGCCCGACCTTCTCGGCCGGGGTCTCCGCCGTGAAGTGCACGCCTTCGACCACCGCATCGGTCTTGAAGAGCAACTGGTGGCCCGCAGCGGGGGGCTGGAGCACGGCACAATCGTCGCCCGCACCCACCACCACGGAATCATTCCGCGGCAGCAGCGGCTTGAGGCGGTCGATCAATTCGAACTCGTTCATGGGCGACGGATCCGGAAGTGGATGGCCGGAACCGAGAATTGCGCCTCGGGCTCAGTCGAGGTTCTCGACCCGCAGCATCACCGGGTTCGACTTCACCACCGGCAACCGGCCGATCGTCGCCAGGGCCTTGCGGACCGACCGGTTGCTGGCGGCGTCGAGCATCAGGATCACCGGCACGGTCTCGCCGGTATGGCCCTCGGGCTGGATGATGGACGAGATGCCGATCTTGGCCCGCGCCAGCACGGTAGCGATGCGCGCGAACACGCCGGGACGGTCGGAGACATTGAGCCGCACATAGAAGCGTGAGGCGATGGCATCGAGCGGGGCCACGCGGCCCTGACCGTTGTGGGTGACGAACGGCGGCACCCGGTGGTGGTTGCCGGCGCGCAGGTCCAGCGCGGCGTCGGCGAGGTCACCCAGCACCGAACTCGCGGTGGGGTCCTGGCCCGCGCCGCGCCCGTAGAACAGCGTGTCACCCACGGTGTCGCCCCGCACGGCCACGGCGTTGAACGCATGGTTCACCGAGGCCAGCACATGGGTGTTGGGCACGAGGGCCGGGTACACCGACACCTGGATGCCCGAGGCCTGTCCGTCGGCCGGGGCCTTCTTGGCGTTCTTGGCCTTCTTCGCCGCGGCTGGGGCGGAAGAGGCGATCGGCTGGATGATCCCGAGCAGCTTGATCGTGTAGCCCAATTGTCCGGCGAATTGGATGTCGAGCTTGGAGAGGTGGCGGATGCCTTCGGTGTGGATGGTCTCGGGCCGGACCCAGAAGCCATGAGCCAGCGAGGCGAGGATCCCGATCTTGTGGGCGGCGTCGTGGCCGTCAATGTCGAGGGACGGCTCGGCCTCGGCGTAGCCCAGCCGATGGGCGTCGGCGAGGACCTCGGAGAACTCGGCGCCCTCGAGCTTCATCCGGGTCAGGATGTAGTTGCAGGTGCCGTTGACGATGCCGGCGATGCGGGTGATCCGGTTGCCGGCGAAGGATTCGCGGAGGGCCTTGATGATGGGGATGCCCCCGGCGACGGCCGCCTCGTAGTAGAGGTTGGTCCGGTGCTTGGCGGCCAAGGCGAACAGTTCGGGGCCATGGGCCGAGAGCAGGGCCTTGTTGGCGGTGACCACGGGCTTGCCGAGCTTCAGGGCGGCCCGGACCACCTCACGCGCGGTCGTGGTGCCTCCCATCAACTCCACCACCACCTGCACCTTCGGGTCATGGACCACCTCGCTCCAGTCGCCCGTCAGCACCGGGGCGGGCACCGTGAACCCGCGGGTCCGCTTCGGATCGCGCACGGCCATGCGCACGACCTCTAGGCGCAGCCCGAGGCGTGCCGCCATCAGGTCGCCGTTGCGTTGGAGCGCCTGCCAGACGCCGCCGCCCACCGTGCCTCCGCCGACCAAACCGAGGTTGACCTGATCCATCATAGAAGCGTCGACATTGACCACGGCCGGCATCCGGGAACAACGCGGTTTTTTACCGGTCGAGACCTGGCGGTCCGGATGAAACGAAGGGATGGAAGGATGAACCTGGCCGCGCCGGGGCTTCCCGGAGCGATCGGCCGAACCGGGAGGAAACGCGTGGACCTCCTCCGGGGTGGGATCGCGGACCGCAGGCCTGCCGCGTCAGGCGCCTCCCCGGTCTCCGAGGGCGACGGCGGGTGCGGGCAACTCCCGAACGGTCTCGGCGCCGGCGTAGCCGAAGCCGGGGCCGGTGAGCGTGGACAGGTCGACCCGTCCGTCGCGACGGCGGTACAGGCCGGGGTGGATCGTGGCCTCGAGATCGCTGGCGGCCGGGTAGAACTGCATGGCGTTGGTCTCGACGCCCCGCAGGGTGGGCAGATGCGCGGCCAGGAGGCAGTGCGGGATCTGCGCCAGACGCGGATTGGTGAGGTCCTGCACCATCAATTGCAGTCCGTGGGCCTGGGCCCAGGCCGCCGAAAGCAAGGCCCCGGTCTGGGTCTTGCAGGTCTTGAGGGCCACGCCCGTCCAGCCCAGCTCGCGACCCAGTCGCACCAACCGCCAATCGTGCGCGCTCTCGTCGAGGAAGAGCGGCTTGCGCCGGCTGACCTCATGCACGGCGATCGGGTGCGCCTCGAGATCGTAGGGGAAGGGTTGCTCGACATAGGTCAGCGCCTCGAAGAGGTCGGGATGGTCGCGCTGGAGTTGATCGAGGATGCCGCACACGTAGGCGGGATCGCGAACGGTGCAGTTGAAGTCCGCCGTGAGGTCGGTGACTCCCAGAGGCAGGCCGATGCGGCCGACGCGGACGAGGCGCTGGTAGTCCCAGTCGGCGTCGTTGCCGCGCAGCTTGATCTTCAGGCAGCGAAGTCCGTCGCGGAGGATCCAGTCGGCCAGCAGCACGGGGTGCTCGTCGCGGGGCTCGGTGCCGGTGAGTTCCGACGGGTCGATGGGGTCCAGGCCACCGACCAAGTGCCAGGCCTCCAGCGAGTCGCGCCGGGCCGGGAGCAGAACGTCGGAAAGGTGCCGGCCTTGGAACGAGACCCCGGAATCCGGCGCAGGCGAGAGGAACGACTCGAGGGACTCCGGAAACGTCCCGGGCTTCAAGAGGTCGAAGGCGCTCAGGCCCAGCAGTCGGCCGAAGGCGTCGTGCAGGGCGATGTCGAAGGCCGAATTGCACACCAGGGCCGCCAGGTGGGGCAGGGGTTCCAGTCCCTCGGCCGTTCGGCCGGCATTGAAGCCGGCTTGCAGGCGGGGGAGTTCCGATTCGTTGAACGCGTCGCCCAGCCGCATCGGGTGGGCGGTCTCATCGAAGGCGTTCCACGCCTGGGCCAAACGCCGGCAGAACTCCTGAAGCGCCTGATGCCGCGGGGCGTAGGGCAGGGCCGAAGGCCACACCCACTGGACGCTGAGGGGAGTCTCGCCCCAGCCCGAGGCCGACCGACCGTCGGGGCCCTGCACCGTCAGCCTCACCCGGGCGCAGGTGACGCTCGTCAGGGCCTCGGTCCCGAATTTCAACGGCACCCGGGTGGTGACGGGCAGGAACCACAGGGCGACGCCGGTGACTCGGGCGGTGGGGGCGGGCATGGCGGGATGGGGATCTGGAGGGGTGGGCAATCGCCGGGATGAGCTGGGACGGAGTGGGTGGGCTTTGCGGGCACCCTCAGCCCAGATGCTCCTTCAGATGGGCGAGGCTGCGGGTGGCGATGGCCTCGGGACCCTCGTCGAAGACGAAGACCTCGACCGAGACCCAGCCCTGGTAGCCCGTGTTGCGCAGGGCCTGGCCGATGGGCCGGTAATCGGTGTTCCCGAAGCCCGGGCCCTTGAGGTTCTCGTCATTGGCGTGGAAGTACGAGAATCGCCCGGCGAAGGCCTCGATGGTCTCGGCCACGGGGCGGCCCTCCGAGCACATGGCCTTCACGTCGAGCATGAGTTGCAGGGCGGGGGAACCCACCGCATCGGCGAGGCTGCGCGTCTCGGCGGCGGTGTTCAGGAAATTGGTCTCCGACGGGGCCAGGGGTTCCAAGCAGATCACCACCCCACGCTCCTCGGCCGTCCGCGTGGCCGGACCGAAGGTCTCGAGCGTCCACGCCCTAGCCTGTTCGGGGGTCACCCCGGGCAGGATGTCCCGGCGCTTGGGCGAGCCGAAGATCATCCGCGTGCCGCCCAGGTCGGCGCAGAAATCCACCGAGTGCCGCAGGTAGTCGGCCGCCCGTTGGCGCGAGGCCGGATCCGGATGGTTCACGTGCATGCCCGCGGTGAAGGCCAGCACCCAGTGGATCCCGGTGACGACCAGGCCGGCGTCCTCGGCCCGGTGGCGGATGTCCCGACGGCGGGTGGCCGACACGTCGGTGACCAACGGCGCCAGGGTGAAGGGCGCGATTTCCACCCCCTGGTAGCCGGTCTTCGCGATGAACGGGAAGGCCTTCTCCAGGGGCCATTCCTTGAAGATCTCGTTGCAGATGGCCCAGTGCATCACGCGACCATCGACCGGGCCGAGCGGGGCATCAATCCATTTGAAGGCCCCCCGACATCGAGACACCGAGACACCGAGACGTGACTTGTCGAGGCTGCGGCGGAACCGGCACCGTGGGATCCATGACACCCCAACGGATGCTTCTCCTCACGGCGACGGTCCTCCTCGCTGGCTGCCTTTCCCAGCGGTTGGCCCAGGATCCGGCCGACGCCTCCACGGGCAACTGGCCGGGCAGTCGGCCCGACGGCACGGTGCGACTGCCCAACCAGTGGTTGCTCGACCCGGTCGGCCGCCAACTGCGCCTGGGCGATTTCCCGGTCAATCTGGCGATCCACCCCGGCGGACGCTTCGCCGCCGTGTTGCATTCCGGGTTCGGGCCGCATGAGCTCATCGTGGTGGAGATCCCCGGTGCGAGGATCCTCTCGCGGATCACCCTCCCAGAGGCCTTCCATGGCGTCGCCTTCACCCCGGACGGGGCCCGGCTCGTCGCCAGCGGCGGGGGCAAGGAGGTGGTGCACCTCTTCGACGTCGCCGACGGAATGCTCTCCAACGCCCGCACCCTTCCGCTGCGGCCGCCGGCCGAACGGGGGATCCCCGCCGGCATCGGCATGAGCCCCGACGGCCGGCGCCTGTGGGTGGCCAATGTGCTGGGCCAGACGGTCTCGGAGGTGACGTTGCCAACGACCGGCGATGCCCGGCCCGAGGTCCGGGAAATCCCGGTGGGCGACATCGCCTTGGCAGACACCGCAAAGAAACAACGCCCGGTCGACGACGGCTCGAAGGGTGACTTCGACCAAGAGGCCATCACCAAGCGCGCGCGGGCGCTGCTCGAGTCGCTCGACAACGACGCGCCGTATCCCTTCACCTGCCTGCCGGACCCGAGGCAGGACCGGTTGTTTGTGACCCATTGGGGGCGGTCGGAGGTGGGCGTCCATGAGCTGGCGACCGGCCGGCCCATCGCCCGATGGCCCGTGCAGGAGCACCCCAATGAGATGGTGCTCAATCGCGCGGGCAAGGTGCTGTTCGTCGCCAACGCCAACCGCAATACGGTCAGTGTGCTCGACACCTCGACCGGTCGACCGGTCGAAACATTGGTGGCCGAACTCGAGGCCGACTCGCCGCCGGGATCCACCCCCAACAGCCTGGCCCTGAGCCCCGACGAGTCCCTGCTCTTCGTCTCCAATGCCAACATCAACGCCATCGCCGTCTTCGATGTGCGGGAGCCGGGCCGCAGCCGATCGCTCGGGTTCATCCCCACCGGCTGGTATCCGACGGCGGTCCGGGTGACCCCGGATGGCCGTCGTCTGCTGGTGACCAACGGCAAGGGGTCCGGCTCGCGCGCCAACCGGTATGGCCCGCAGCCCGGTCGCGAGGCGCCGGCGAGCATCCGCGAGTACATCGGCGGCCTGCTGCCCGGGTCGTTGTCCGTCATCGATTTGCCCAAGGACCGCGAGGACCTCGAGAAGCAGCTCAAGCGCTACACCGCCCGGGCCTTGGCCTGTCGTCCGCCGGCGCCCCCCAAGGCCCTCGAACCGGGACATCCCATCCCGTTGGTCGTGGGAGGCCCGACGCCGATCCGTCACTGCATCTACATCATCAAGGAGAACCGCACCTATGATCAGGTGCTGGGGGACATGCCCGAGGGGCGGGGCGATCCGGGATTGTGCCTGTTCCCCGAGTCCGTGACGCCGAACCACCACCGGTTGGCCCGCGACTTCGTGCTGCTCGACAATTTCTACGTCGAGAGCGAGGTCAGCGCCGACGGCCACGAATGGACGATGGGCGCCTATGCGACCGACTTCGTGGAACGCCTGTGGCCGCTGAGCTACGGCCACAATCAGGACCGCAAGTACACCTATCCCAGCGAGGGGCGTTTCCAGATCGCCTCGCCCGCCGGTGGCTACCTGTGGGACCGGGCCAAGGCCGCCCGGGTGACCTACCGGAGCTACGGCGAGTTCATCAACAACGGCGCCACCACCAACGACCCCTGCACGACCCGGATCCCGGCCCTCCAGGGGCATTTCGATCCGGGTTTCCGCAGCTTCGACATGGACTACAGCGACCTCGCCCGGGCCGACCGGTTCATCTCGGAACTTCGCCGCTTCGAGCGCGAGGGCGAGATGCCGCGCCTCCAGATCGTGCGCCTGCCCAACGACCACACCGCCGGGACCTCGGCCGGCAAGCTGACGCCCACGGCCTACATGGCCGAGAACGACCTCGCCCTGGGTCGCGTGGTCGAAGCGGTGAGTCGTTCCCGGTTCTGGGCCAGCACCGCCATCTTCGTCGTGGAGGACGATGCCCAGAACGGCCCGGACCACATCGATGCCCACCGCACCGTCGCCTACGTGATCAGTCCCTATGTGCGCCGCAAGACGGTGGATTCCACGTTGTACTCGACCTGCTCGATGCTCCGGACCCTGGAGCTGGTGCTCGGGATGAAGCCCATGAGCCAGTTCGACGCCACGGCCATGCCCATGGTCGCCTGCTTCGGCTCCAAGGCCGACCTGAGCCCCTACACCGCGGTGATGCCCCGGACCCGGCTCGACGAGAAGAACCTCGCCACCGCCTGGGGCCGTGCCCGCTCCGAGGCGATGGACCTGACCCGTGAGGATGCGGCCGACGACCTCGAGCTCAACGAGATCCTCTGGCGTTCGGTCAAGGGGGCCGATTCCCCCATGCCCGCACCCGTCCGTGCCGGTTTCGTCCTGGCCGGAGGAGGCGACGACGACGAGGAGGAAGAGGAAGAGGAACGCCGCCGGAAACAGCGACGGTGAACCGAGGGCCGGACGGTGCGTAGTGGGCGCCCATCAGACGAGTCCCGTTCGGGCGACACCGCCCCTGCCCCGCCGATCCCGATGATACGCTGGACCGGCGCCCATGGGGCACAGCCTGGGAACCCTCGTCACCGAGTGGTTTCCGTGACGGCCTGCCCCAGCCAGACCGCGCCTCGACAACGGCCAGTTTGGAATGAGGCCATGCTGTGGGCGAAACTCCGCGACCGATGGAGCCAACTGGACAGCGATCGGTTCCCGATCCTGCATGCGGCGTGCGAATCACGTGCCGCAGAAGGTGCGGCAGCGCGGCGTTCCCGGGGGTGGAGGTTGGCTCAGCGACTCCGGGGCACCGTCTTCACGATAGGGGGTCTGGAGCGCCGTCAGCAGGGCATGGAACGGGGCCCAGTCCTGGCGTTGGCTCGCCGCGTCCAGGGCGGCCTGGACTGCATGGTTGCGCGGGATGATCACGGGATTGTGCCGGGACATGGCGTCCAGAACCCGGGGCAGGGGAAGCCCCTGACGTTCGAGCCGATGGGTCCAGCGCCGATGCCAGTCGAGGAACCTCGTGTCCGGGGCGGCGGAGTCCGTGGCAACCGTGGCTTCGGGGGCGGCATCCGGTCGGAGTCTGCGGAAGGTGCGCGTGAAATCGGCCTCGGTGGCGTGCATCCAGGCCAGGAGCTCTTCGATCAGGCCCGCGTCGCCGTCCTCCTCGGTCACGAGCCCGAGCTTGCCGCGGTAAGCCGCGAGCCAATCCCGGCGGAATCGGGCGGGGAACGACTCCAGGCAGGCCTGCGCGACCTCGATGGCACCGGCCTCGTCGGGGGCGAGGATTGGCAGGAGGGCCTCGGCGAAGCGGGCGAGGTTCCACGACGTGATCTTGGGTTGGTTTCCGAAGGCGTAGCGGCCCTGCCGATCGATGGAGCTGAAGACGGTGGACGGATCGTAGGCGTCGAGGAAGGCGCAGGGCCCGTAGTCGAGGGTCTCGCCGCTGACGGCCACGTTGTCAGTGTTCACCACCCCGTGCACGAAGCCCACCCGCATCCATTGGGCCACCAGAGCCGATTGCCGTTCGACGACCGCCTCGAGCAGGGCCTTGCCTGGATGAGGACCGTCGGCGCGCTCCGGGAAATGTCGCCGGAGCGCGTAGTCGGCGAGGGTTTTCAGGGCCTGCACGTCGCCGAGGGCCGAGAACAATTCGAAGGTTCCGACCCGCAGGTGGCTGGCGGCGACCCGGGTGAGCACGGCGCCGGGCAGCGTCTCTTCGCGGAAGACCGGTTCGCCGGTCAGGGCCACCGCCAGGCTGCGGGTGGTGGGGATTCCCAGGGCGTGCATGGCCTCGCTGATGAGGTATTCGCGGAGCATCGGTCCGAGCGCGGCACGGCCGTCGCCCCCGCGGGAATACGGGGTGAGGCCCGGGCCCTTGAGCTGGATGTCCCAGCGCCGTGTCGCGGGGTCGAGGTGCTCTCCCAGCAGGATGGCCCGGCCGTCACCCAGGCGCGTCAAGTTGCCGAACTGATGCCCCGCGTAGGCCTGGGCGATGGGTTCGGAGCCCGCGAAGAGCCGGTTGCCGGTGAAGTACTCCGCGTGCCCGGGCTGGTCCAAGGATTCAGCCCGGAGCCCCAGGGACTCGGCGAGTGGGCGATTGAAGAGGCCCCAGCGCGGTGCGGAGACCGGAGTCGGGGCCACGCGGCGGTGGAATCCCTCCGGCAGGCGGGCGTAGGAGGGGTCCCAGCGCCATCCGAAGGCGGGGTCCGCCGGGGGGAGCTCAGAGGGCATGGGTTTGAAGGGATTCCAGCGGGATCAGTTCCAGTACCCGCACATGGCAGGCCTCGAGAACCACCGGCGGAGCGCACCCCGCGTCGAAGGCCTCCTTCCAGCGCCGGGCGCAGAGGCACCACCGGTCTCCGGGGCGAAGCCCGGGGAACCCGAACTCCGGATGCGGTGTCGACAGGTCGTTGCCGGCGGCCCGGGTGAAGGCGAGGAACTCGGCCGTCACCTCCGCACAGACGATGTGACGCCCGAGGTCCTGGGGGCCGGTGCGGCAGTATCCGTCGCGGTAGAAGCCTGTCTGGGGAGCGAAGCAGCAGGGCTCGAGACGCTGGCCCAGGACGTTGAGTTCCGGCGATTCCGCTTTACAGTCGATGGTCATCGATCGCCTGACGATAGCCCGGGCCGGCGGAACCGAAAGGGGCGTGCCCCTTCGGAGATCTTGTCGGATCCCGAAACACGGGCGCGATGGGTTTTCCGGGGCCGCTGGCAGACGGCGGGTGGGTGTCGGCTCGTGGCCGATGGACCCGCCGCCGCGTGTTTGTCTCTGGCCTCGGGCAAGCACTCCAACCATGATCACGTCCTTTGCTTCCATGCACGACTTGAATTCCCGCCCCCTCCGGATGGCCGCCGTGTTGGCGCTGTCCATCGTTTCCGCCTCCGCCGCCAAGAAGGTCAACGAGTCCCTGCTCCAGAAGGACTTCCCCTTCCAGAGCGCCTGCATCAGCGCGTCCTTCCCGGCCAAGAACACGGCCATGAAGGGCTTGGCCATCCGCCTCCCGGGTGTGGCCGACGCCAACGTACTCTTCGACACCGACCTCTGCCGCATGGCCGCGGGTTGGACCGGCGGCTACATCAACACCCGCGGCGTGACCTTCGACGGGTCCCATGGCGGGCACCCCTCCATCGTCGGCAAGCAGTCGTTCGGCACGGCGGTGGTTCCCGGCGTTTCCCTGACCGGCGTGTTCACCGATGGTCGCAAGGAGCCGTTCGGACCGACCGACCCGTCGGTGGTGCGCTGGGATGGCCTGCATGTGGCCGGTGATCGCGTCCAGTTGAACTACACCGTGGCCGGCGGCATCGCCGTCCATGAGCAACCCTCGGCCCGGCAGGCCAGCGGTCAGACCGTGTATGTGCGTACCTTCCAGCTCGGTGGCGGCACGAAGGGGGGGCTCTTCGCCCGCAAGGCCAGGACCTCGGCGACCTTCTCGCTGCTCCTGGCCGACGTCGAGGGCGGCAGCGGCAAGATCGACAACGGCTCGGCCGTAGTCTCGGCCAACGGGGTCACCACCCGGGTCCAGGCCATCGGCCTGCCGAAGGGAGCCTCGCTGAAGGTCGAAGGCGGCCGGGTGCAGCTGGAGGTGCCCACGGGCACGCCGACCGGCGGTGTCTTCGAGGTGGCCGTGGTCAGCGGCTCGGAATCCGAGGTGGCCCAAGCTGCCGGTGCGCTGTCGGGCAAGCCGGCCTTCGCCGACCTCCAGCGCGGCGGTCCGGCCCGCTGGCCGCAGGTCGTCGAGACGCAGGGGGTGATCGGCAAGGGCGACGCGGCCTATGTCGTCGACCAGATCACCCCGCCGATCGACAACCCCTGGAAGCGCCGCATGCGCATCGGTGGCATGGACTTCTTCTCCGATGGCACCCGTGCCGCGGTGAGCACCTGGGACGGCGACATCTGGATCGTCTCGGGCATCGACGAGAGCCTGAAGAACCTCAAGTGGAAGCGCTTCGCCTCGGGCATGTACGAGACCCTTGGCCTGCGCATCGTCAACGACCAGATCTACACCTCGGGCCGCGACCAGCTCACCCGCTACCACGACACCAACAACGACGGCGAGGCCGACTACTACGAGAACTTCAACAACCAGATCACCTCGACCGAGGGCTTCCACGAGTTCGTCTTCGACCTTCAGACCGACAAGTCCGGCAACTTCTACTTCGCCAAGGCCGGCCCCGTGAAGGGCGGCGGCCGCGGGTTCGAGACGATCTCGCGTGATGCGGGCACGCTCATGAAGGTCAGCGCCGACGGCAAGAAGTTCGAGACGGTGGCCACCGGCTTCCGCGCCCCGAACGGCATCGGCGTGAACCCGTGGAATGGCCAGATCACGACCGGCGACAACGAGGGGACTTGGGTGCCCACCTGCCCGGTGAACTGGGTCAAGCCCGGCGGCTTCTATGGCGTGGAAGACCTCGCCCATGGCGCCGATGTCAAGAGCTTCCAGCAGCCGCTGGCCTGGATGTCGCATGACGAGTACGACAACAGCGGTGGCGGTCAGGTCTGGGTGGACAGCGACAAGTGGGGTCCCTTCTCCAGGCGTCTGCTGCACATGAGCTACGGGCAGTGCGCCCTGTACCTGGTGATGCACCAGGACGCCGGCAACGGCCAGATGCAGGGCGGGGTGGTCCGCTTCCCCCTGAAGTTCGCCAGCTCCGCGATGCGCGCCCGCTTCAATCCCAAGGACGGCCAGCTCTACGTGGCGGGCCTCCAGGGCTGGCAGACCAAGGCCGTGAAGATCTCCGGCTTCGACCGGGTCCGCTACACCGGCAAGCCGGTGCACTCGATCGAACAGATCCAGTACACCCCGAAGGGCCTGCGCCTGACCTTCACCCAGCCGCTCGACGCCAAGGAGGCCGCCGACGCCGAGAACTTCTCGGCCCGCCGCTGGAACTACCTGCGTTCGTCCAACTACGGATCGGCCACCTATGAGGTGAAGAATCCCCAGAAGAAGGGGCGCGAGAAGGTGACCGTCCAAAGCGCCCGCCTGCTGCCCGACGGCCGCACGGTCGAGATCGACCTCGAGGACTTCCGCCCGGTGAACCAGCTGGAGGTGAAGTTCCAGCTCAAGGCCAAGGACGGCACCGAGATCAACCAGGAGTTCCAGTGCTCGGTGAACGTGGTCCCCGGCGGCGTGGCCGTCCGTTGACCTGCGGCCTGTGGCCCGGGACCCGCTCCGCGGTTCCCGGACCCTGCTGATCCAAACCCCCGCCCCGGGATTCCCGAGGCGGGGGTTTTCGTTCGGGAGCCGGTGCGGGCGTCCGCCGGGTCAATTTGCCGCGAAGGCGCTGGCGTGGCGTTCCAGTTGCGTCTGGAGCGATCCGCAGACCAGTTCGCACAGGCGGAAGATGCCCGGGTCGGCGATGTGGTACAGCACCTTGGTCCCGTCGCGCCTGCGGCCGAGGATGCCCGCCTGGGTGAGCGTCTGGAGGTGGCGCGAGGCGTTGGCCTGGGTCAGGCCGGTGGCCACGATCAGGGCCGAAACCGACAACTCGCCCGCCTCGAGGGCCCGGAGCAGCTTCGGGCGGCTCGGTTCCCCGAGCACCCGGAACCGCGCGGCGATGAGTTCGAGGGCCTCGTCGCTGATGTCCGCGGGAGCCGGGACTCCCGAACGATTCCCCCGTTTGGCCATGCGTCGGAAGGTCATCATCTCTTCGGTGGGTTCAATGGGATGCGCCCGTTCCCATGGGTGCGATTTCGGGGCCGCTATCCGGACCGGAGGCCGTCGCCCCGGAGCATGGAGGCGCGGGAAAACCTCCGGAATAGGTTGGACGGGCTGGGCGAAATGCGGTGGGTTTTTCCCCACTTCCATGAATCACATCGGCATCGAAATCGGAGGCACCAAGATCCAGATCGTCGCGGGCAGGGCCGGCGACGGTTTCATCGAACGCCACCGGCTCGCCGCCGACCGGGCCCGGGGCGGGGCGGGGATCCGCGAGCAGATCGCCTCGGTCGTCCCCGGCCTGCTGGCCCGTCATGCGATCGCCTCCGTGGGCGTGGGCTTCGGGGGGCCGGTCGATCCGATAACAGGACGGATCTGCTGTTCCCATCAGGTGCCCGGATGGCATGACTTTCCGCTCGGGGACTGGCTTCGGGATCTGACCTCCGTCCCGGTCGCCGTCGAGAACGATGCGAACGTCGCCGCCCTGGGTGAGGCGCTGCACGGGGCGGGACGGGGTTTCGGCTGCGTGTTCTGGATCAACATGGGCAGCGGCGTCGGCGGCGGCATGGTCGTCGATGGCCGGCTGTACCACGGGGCGCGCCCCGGGGAAGCCGAGATCGGGCACCTGCGCCTGGATCGCTCGGGCCGGATCGTCGAGGACGCCTGCTCCGGGTGGGCGGTCGACCGCCGCATCCGGGAGGCCGTGATGGGCCACGACGGCGTTCTTGCCCGGGCGGTGGCCTCCCAGGCCGCCCAAGGAGGCGAGGCCCGTCACCTGCGTGCGGCCCTCGAGGCCGGCGATGCGGTGGCCCGGGGACTCCTAGGTGCCGTCGCCGACGACCTGGCCTTCGCGCTGTCCCATGCGGTCCACCTGTTCCACCCGGACATTGTCGTGGTGGGCGGAGGACTTTCGCTCGTCGGCGAGCCCCTGCGGGAGGCCATGGCGGCATCCCTGCCCGGGTACCTCATGGACGCCTTCCGTCCGGGCCCGTGCGTGGCGCTGGCAGGCTTGGGCGAGGACTCGGTGCCCGTCGGGGCGCTGGCCCTGGCGGCGTCGGTCGCCGCCTGAGGCACCGGCTCAGAGCCGGACCGGCTTGCCCGAGGCCGCCGAGGCGTCGGCCGCGAAGACCAGCCGGTGCGACCGGTAGGCGTCGGCGAAGGAGGTCAGGGGCATGTCCTCGCCCCGGTCGAGCGCGTCGAAGAACGCCTGGAACTGGGTCTGGTAGGGATGATCCTTCACGTCGCCCGAATCGACCGGAGCGAAGGAAAGCTGGCTCCACTTGTGCTTGTCGAGCATCCCCAGTTTCTGGCTGTGGAACCGATTGTCGAGGATCGAGCCCTCGCTGCCCACGATGTGGGTGTGGAAGTAGTACGGCTGCAGGCTGTCCACGCAGGAGGTCGTCTTGCCGATCCGGCCGTCGCGGAACTTCACGAGATTCACCTGGGTGGTGGGGAAGTCGTACGGCGCGAAGTGCGGGCTCTTGGACGAGGTGGCGTAGGCGGTCACCTCCTCGGGCTCACCGCCCATGACCATGAGCAACGCGTCGAGGGCATGGCACCCGGCGCTCAGCAGCGAACTGCCGGCCTCGGCCTTCTGGTGGCTCCAGCGGAACTGCCCGTACCAGGGGCCGATGCCATGGTAGTAGTCGACCTCGGCGAAGTGGATCTCGCCCAGCAGGCCCGAGCGGATCATCGAATGGATCGACTGGAACTGGGAGGAGAAGCGAACCTCGAAGCAGACGCAGGTCTTCACCGGGTGGTCTCGCAGCGCCGCCGCCATGGCCTCGAGGTCCGAGGCGGTCAGGGCCAGCGGCTTCTCGACAATGACGTGCTTGCCGGCGCGGACGGCCCGTATGAACTGCCCGGCATGGTCCTTGGGAAAGCTGCAGATCGACACCGCATGGATGTCGGGATCGGCCAGCATGGCGTCGAGGTCCTTGAGGACGCGGATCGGCGAGCCGTACTGGGCGCTGGCCACCGCGGGATCGAGGTCCCGTCGGGAGAAGATCGCGGTGACCCGCGCCTGACGGGTGGCGTTGATGGCCGGGATGTGGGCCGAGGCCACCCAGCCGTGGCCGATGATTCCGACGTTGTAGGGCTTCATGGAGGACGCGTGTAGACCAACCCTAGACGCCTCAATGGTTCTTGGGCATGGGTTTTTTGCGCATCTAGGGTGACTCCGGGAGGACCCGGGCGATATTCGTGGAGCCCGGGTTTCTGAACCCGGTGAACCCCGGGGTACGGGTGAATATTTGGTCGCGATGGTGGTCCACCCTCGGTCATCCTTGTGAATTCACCGAGCGCGCAGTGAATCCGGGGTCCGACGGAACGGACCACTGGGGGCGGCTGCGGCCATCAAGCCTATGAGATCCATTCGACTGGTCCTGTCCTCGCTGGCGCTGACCCTCGCGGTCGGCGCCCAATCCCTGCTGCAACTCCAACCAGGCGACCATGTGGCGATCGTGGGCGGTGCCATCGCCGACCGGATGCAGCACACCGGCCACTTCGAGACCCTGGTCCATGACCGCTTCCCGGACCACCGCCTCGTGTTCCGCAACCTGGCGGCGGCCGGCGACGAGGTGGCCAACCGCCACCGCTCGGAGAACTTCGGCTCCCCGGACGATTGGCTGGCCCGCGTGAAGGCCGACGTGATCCTGGCCTTCTTCGGCTACAACGAGTCGTTCCAGGGCCCCGGGGGCCTGTCCAAGTTCAAGTCGGACCTCGAAGCCTGGGTCAAGCATGTGCGATCGGGCAACTATTCGGGCAAGGGTTCGACCCGGGTGGCGCTCGTCTCGCCCGCGGCCAATGAGCGTCACCCGGACGCCAACTACCCCGACCGATCGGTCAACAACGCCAACCTGAGGCTCTACTCGGCCGCGATCGCCGAGGTGGCCCGCGACAACGTCATCCCGTACGTCGACCTCTTCGAGCCGTCCCTGCGCCTGATGTCCGCCGCCACGGCCAAGGGCCGCTCGCTCACGATCAACGGCTTCCTGCTCAGCGAGGAAGGCGACAAGGCCCTGGCGCCCGTCATCTTCAGCGGTCTGATCGGGGGCAAGGTCCCCACCGGCGACATGGAGAAGCTTCGCCGGGCGGTCAACGAGAAGAACTGGCAGTGGCACCAGCGCTACCGGACGGTCGACGGCTACAATGTTTATGGAGGCCGCTCCGCACTGGCCTACCAGACTGGCAAGGGAGGGTTCATCAGCGACCGCAACGCCCCGGCGCCCTACATCTCCAACTACAAGGTCATGCAGGAGGAGATGTCGCAGCGCGACGTGCTGACCGCCAACCGCGATCTTCGGGTCTGGGCCGTGGCCCGGGACGGCGACCTCAAGGTGGACGATTCCAACCTGCCGGCGATCACCCGGGTCGATTCCAACAAGCCCGGACCCAACCCCGACGGAAGTCCCGTCTATCTGGGCGGCGAGGAGGCCATCGCCAAGATGACCGTGCACTCGGGCATGGCCGTGAACCTGTTCGCCGACGAGAAGCGCTTCCCGAACCTCGTCAACCCGGTGCAGATGGCCTGGGACACCCGTGGCCGACTCTGGGTCGCCGTCTGGCCCAACTACCCGGAGCGCACGCCGACCAGCAAGGTCGGTGACAAGCTGCTGATCTACGAGGACACCAACGGCGACGGCAAGGCCGACAAGGAGACGCTGTTCATGGACGACCTGAACTGCCCGACCGGATTCCAGTTCTACAAGGATGGCGTGCTGCTCATGCAGGCCCCGGACCTGTGGTGGATCCGTGACACGAACAACGATGGCAAGGCCGACACCAAGGAGCGCATCCTGATGGGTCTCGACTCGGCCGACTCGCATCACACGGCCAACGCGATCTGTCTGGATCCGGGTGGTTCCATCTATCTCAGCGACGGCGTGTTCCATCGCACCCAGGTCGAGACCGGCGACGGGGCGTTGCGCAACAACGACGGCGCGATCTACCGCTTCGAGCCGCGCACCCACCAGTTCGAGACCTACGTGGCCTACGGCTTCGCCAATCCCCATGGCCGCGTGTTCGACCACTGGGGCAACGACATCGTCACCGACGCCACCGGCAACGCAAACTACTTCGGCCCCGCCTTCAGCGGCCGGATCGACTATCCCAACAAGCACTCCGGCATGAAGGAGTTCTGGAACCGCCCGTCCCGGCCCTGCCCGGGAACCGGTTTCCTGACGAGCCGCCACTTTCCGGAGGAGTTCCAGGGCAACTTCCTCAACCTCAATGTCATCTCCTTCCAGGGCATCTTCCGCGTGAAGGTCAGCGAGGACGGATCCGGGCTGAAGGGTGAGACCCAGGAGAACCTCATCTCCTCGACCGACCCGAACTTCCGCCCGATCTGCGTGGGCATGGGCCCGGACGGAGCGATCTACTTCGCCGACTGGCACCAGTCGATCATCGGCCACATGCAGCACCACCTGCGCGATCCGAACCGCGGCCACCAGTACGGCCGCGTGTACCGCATCACCTACAAGGGGCGGCCGCTCATGAAGCCCGTGAAGATCGAGGGCCAGTCGATCCCGGCCCTGCTTGAGCTGCTCAAGGAGCCCGAGAACCAGACCCGCGAGCTGGCCAAGATCGAGCTGGGCAAGCGCGACACCGCCAAGGTCATCGCCGCGGTGCGCCAGTGGGCCGCCGGCCTCGACGCCAAGGATGCGGCCTACGAGCACCACCTCATGGAGGCCCTGTGGGTGCACCAGTGGCACAACGTCGTGGATGCCGAGCGCCTGAACCGCATGCTCAATTCGCCCGACGCCAACGCCCGCGCCGCCGCCGGCCGCGTGCTCTGCTACTGGCGTGACCGGGTGCCCGGCGCCCTCGGGCTCTTCGCCAAGCTGGCCGAGGACGAGAATCCCCGCGTGCGCCTCGAAGCGGTCCGCGGTGCGAGCTTCTTCCGGTCGGCCGAGGCCGCCGAGGTGGCGCTGGCCATCCTCAAGCAGCCGCTCGACTACTACCTCGAGTACACCCTGAAGGAGACGCTGCGGCAGCTCGAGCCGCAGTGGCGCAAGGCCGTCGCCGAGGGCCGTCCGATCGCCCAGAAGAACCCGGCCGGCCTGCAGCACCTGCTGAAGTCGCTGAGCACGGCCGAGATCCTCAAGCTGCCGCGGGTCGAGCCCGTGCTGGCCGACCTGTTGGGCCGGGCCGGCGTACCCGATGCCGAGCGCGGCATCGCCCTCAACGACCTGGCGGGCCTGCGCAGGGTGTTCCGCCCGGCGCTGCTGCTGGGGCTGCTTGAGAAGCCCGAGTCCAAGGCCGAGGACGCCCTGTCCAGCCTGGCCCGCCTGCTGCCCGGGCAGCCGACGGCGGACCTGAAGGCGCTCCGCGACCGCCTGGCCCGGTTGGGCGCGGGCAGCGCCCACGGGACGACGCGTGCCGCCGCGTGGGCGTCGCTCGCCGTCGCGGACGGTTCGTTCGACGGCCTCTGGCAGACCGCCTCGGCCAAG
>VHCX01000066.1 GCA_016871615.1 Verrucomicrobiota bacterium | reverse complement strand
ATCCATGCGGGCGCCACCGGGATAGGCGAAGATGACCTCGCAGCCCTCGCGCTCGAGTGCCTCGACGAAGATGTCGCGTCCGAACATCAGGGGGCCGATGTCCTTGGTGCCTTGGGTGGGAGAGTTCTGCGGGGGGGTGGCCGTGCTCATGGGGTCGTTGCGGGTGGTGGCCGGTGGTCTAGGATTTCCCTGGTGTCAGCAAAAAACCCACGACCGTCGCCGGCCGTGGGTTCTTGTGGAAGCTGCGTCAAGCGTAGCGACAAGCACCCCCGGCGGCCTCCGGGCCGCCTACCGATACAGGTGCTTTTTGGACTGCTTCGCTCATGACGATGCGGGAAAATGGCCCGGATCCAGGGCCCGGGTCAAGCTCTGGCGAGGCCCCACGCACGGCTTGCCGGGCGTCGGGCCGCCGGGCCACTCTCCGCGGTCATGGATTGCCTGCCGGGTTTCCGAGAATTCTATCCCGAACCGCTCCCGCTGAAGGACGCCTGGTCCTGCGACGCGCGCAACCACCTCTTCGAGGCGTGGAGGCAGACCGCCCGCAGCTACGGGTTCCGCGAGTACGACGGGCCGCCGCTCGAGCCGCTGGAGCTGTACACCGCCAAGTCGGGGGCCGAGATCGTCGGCCAGTTGTTCAACTTCGTGGACAAGGGGGAGCGCGCCGTGTCGATGCGCCCGGAGATGACCCCTACGGTCGCCCGGATGATCGCGGCCTCCGAGCGGGCCTACAAGAAGCCCATCAAGTGGTTCTCCCTCCCGCAACTCTTCCGCTACGAGAAGCAGCAGCGGGGCCGTCTCCGGGAGCACTTCCAGCTCAACTGCGACCTCTTCGGCGAGACCGATGTCGCCGCCGACGCCGAGATCGTGGCGCTGCTGGTCGACGTGCTGCGCCGGCTCGGCCTCGACGCCGGCGACTTCGTGGTGCGCCTCAGCAGCCGGCAGGCCTGGCAGCGCTTCTACGAATCCCGGAACGGCGACCCCGCCAAGGCCTACGAGTTCTACCAGGTGATCGACAAGATCGAGCGCGAGAAGCCCGAGGTGACCGCCGGCAGGCTCCGCGACCTGGGCCTCGAGGCGGAGGACGTCCGACGCTTCATCGAGGCCGGGGAGCCGACCCCGGAGCTGCAGGCCGTGCTCGACAACCTGGCTGCCCGGGGCCTGCGCGACTACGTGGCCATCGACTACAACGTGATCCGGGGCCTGGCCTACTACACCGGCATCGTCTTCGAGGCCTTCGACCGGAAGGGGGAATTCCGGGCGATCGCCGGGGGCGGCCGCTACGACCAGTTGATCGGCCTGCTCAGCCAGGGGCGGGTGAACCTGCCGGCGCTGGGCTTCGGCATGGGCGACGTGGTCCTGCTCGAGCTGCTCAAGGCGCGGGGCAGGCTGCCCGCGTTCCGGCAGGGGCTCGATGCGGTGGTGATCATCGAGGACGAGACCCTCAGGCCCGAATCGCTGGCCCTGGTGCAGCGCTTGCGCGAGGCCGGGCGATGCGTCGACTACAGCCTGACCCCGGCCAAGGGGGACAAGCAGTGGAAGCGGGCGGTCGAGCAGGGGGCCTGTCATGGCCACCGGGTCGAGCGCGATGCCCAGGGGTCGATCGTCTACCGCACTCGGCATCTGGCCAGCCGGTCCGAGGTCGTCGGCGACCTGGCCTCGGTGCTGGCCGCCGGCGATCCGGCCCGCTGACCGTCCGTGCCCCGGCGCCGGACCGGTCCAGGCCGGGGTGCCCAAGGCCGGGGTTGTCGAGGCCGGCTCCGCCGGATCAGT
This sequence comes from Verrucomicrobiota bacterium, assembly GCA_016871615.1. GTDB lineage: Bacteria > Verrucomicrobiota > Verrucomicrobiia > Limisphaerales > UBA9464 > SXXZ01. The sequence goes on along the minus strand of VHCX01000066.1, from coordinate 17,351 downwards.
CCTCGGGCCGGAACCCTCGCTCGGCCAGCCGCGCCAGCGTCCAGGCGTACTCCTCGACCAATTGGTCCACCACGTCCCGGCGTTTGAGCGCCGCGGGCATGACCTCCCAGGTGTAGGTCTCCATTTCGAAGTGCTGGCAAAGCCCGGGATTCCCGCGGACGGCGTCGAGCACCCCGGTCAGGTGGTCAGCCGTCGTGCCGAACCCGTCCTGCGGCGCGGCGTGCAGCGGGATGTGGAAGTGGATGCGCCATTCGGCCGGCGACGAGGCCCTCTCCGGTCCCGGCTCCGGCGCCGCCAGCGCGTCGCCAAGGTCGGCGTGCCGCACCAGCGACCCGTCGGGGCGCCGTTCGATGACCTGGTGGAAATAGATGTCCTCGGCAAAGGCCCGGAGCGACTCGCGCATCGCCGGGGTCGGCCGGACGCTCAGCGCATTGCTGAGGTGGATCTTGCTCAGCCGGATGCCGGCCTCCCGGAGTCTTCCGAGGGCCTCGGCCGGGGTTTCGTACTCGATGGCCAGGTGGCAGCAGTCGTAGTTGACCCCGAGGCGGCGGTCGATGCGGGTGTCCCCCGGGCGCAACGCACGCAATTCCTCGAAATACGCCACGCACTCGGAGGTGGTCTCGAGGGTGCACAGGGGTTCCGGCTCGAGGCCGAGGTGCAGATCATGGCCCGTGCGCTCCGACAGGTCGTCGAGGAACTCCACGCAGTCCCACAGGTGGGCCATGGCCTGTCGGCGTCCGGCCGCAGGGGTGGCGAAGGCCTTGTACGAGACCGGCACGGTGCTGACGCTGCCGGACAGGCCGGGCGGCAGCAGTTCGGACAGGATGCCGAAGAGTCGGCGGGTGTAGTCGAGGCGCTCCAAGCGGAACCAGTCGGGCCGGTAGACCTGCTCCTTCACCCGCTGGCCATGGAACCGGCCATAGGGAAACCCGTTGATCGTGAAGACGTAGGCCCGGTGCCGGTCCAGCCAGTCCCGGAAGGAGCGCAGGGTGGCCGGATCGGCCAGCTCGCGGGAGGCCTGGTCGCTCAAGCGCAGCCCGATCGCGTAGGGCCGGTTGGGCGAGACCCGGTCCTTGACCGCCAGCGTGTGCCGCTCGAGCCCTGCGAAGGTCTCCGCCCAGTCCTCGCCGCGGTGGATGTTCGTGCAATAGGCCAGGTGGATCCCGTGGGTCAGTCGCATGGGCGCCGATTCAATCGCGCCCGGGGGCCGGGCGGAAGCCTCCAATCGATGCCTTCCCAGGCCCTCCCCGATCGCTACCTTCGTGCCGTGCACAGGAATTGGAGGATGGCGGCCCTGGTCGCCGGTATGGCGCTGGCGGGGCGGTTGGCGGCGCAGACCGTGGTGTTCAGCGAGGTCATGTACGAGCCCCCGGGCGGCCCGTCCTTCGCCGAGGCGGAGTTCCTCGAGCTGCTCAACCCCGCCTCCAGGCCGGTCGACCTGTCGGGGGCGTCGTTCACCTCGGGAGTCACCTACAGCTTCCCGACGCCGCTGGTCCTCCAGCCCGGTGCCCGGGCGGTGATCTGCCGCAACCAGACCCTCTTCCAGTCGCGGTACGGGTCGGTGCCAGGCCTGCTGCCCGGCAACTATTCAGGTGCGCTCAACAATGGCGGCGAGAGCCTGGTGCTTGCCGACGCCGCCGGTCTGCCGCTTGCCCAGTTGAGGTACGGGGTCGACGGCGCCTGGCCCGGCCGGCCCGCCGGCCTCGGAGGCTCGCTCGAGCTGGTCGATCCGGCCGGGGATCCCGCCGCCGCGTCCAACTGGCGGGCCAGTGCCGAGTACCTCGGTTCCCCGGGCACCGCCGGTTCCGGCCCGCGCCAGCGGGTGGTGGTCAACGAACTGCTGGCCCACACCGACCCGCCGCTCGAGGACGCCGTCGAGCTGTTCAACCGGACCGGCCAACCCATCGACATTGGCGGGTGGTTCCTGTCCAACGATCCGGCCGACCCGTTCCGGTACCGGATCCCCGCCGGCACGGTGATCCCGGCGCGGGGGTTCCGGATGATCTACGAGTACCAGTTCAACCTCCTGGATCCCGGCCCGGGTCGCACGGCCCTCACCTTCGGGGCGGCCCGCGGCGGGATCGTCAGCCTCCTTTCGGCCGATGCGCGCGGGGTGCCCATCGCGTGGGAGGACGTGCAGGACTTCCCGGCCAGCCCCAACGGGGTGAGCTTCGGCCGCCACCCCGATGGCGAGGGGCCGTTCCTGCTGGTGCAGCGCATGACGCTCGGCACGGGCATCGACAACACGCTCGACCCGCTGCTGATCAATGTCTTCCGCCAGGGCCTGGGCGGCACCAACGCCCCCCATGCGGTGGGTCCGGTGGTGTTCCGGCGCCTGCGTCACGCGGCGCCCGCCGGCGGGATCGAGTTCGTCGAGCTGCAAAACGTCTCCACCGCGACCGTGCCCCTGTACGACCCGGCCTATCCCACCAACGCCTGGCGGATCGAGGGTGGCATCGGGTTCACCTTCAGCCAGCCCCAGACGATGGAACCGGGCGCCCGCTGGATCATCGCCAACACCAACAACCCCGCCGCCGTGCGGCGTCTGCTGGGACTGCCCGAATCCCAGGTTGTCCTGGGCCCGTACACCGGACAGCTCGCCTCGGAGGGAGAGCGTCTGACCCTGGTGCGGCCCGACGCACCGCAGTTGCCACCACGGCCGGATGCCGGATTCGTGCCCTACTACGTGGTCGATCAACTGGACTACCGGTCCGAGGCGCCCTGGCCCTCGGACGCCACCGCCGCCGATCGGTGTCTGGCCCGCATCGGTCTGACCGCCCCGACCCATCTCCCGGCGAACTGGCGCTCCGAGCCCCTGGGAACATCGCCTTCGTCGAGGCCGGAGGTCGCCGTCGAGCGCCTGCCGGGGGGAGTGGTCCGCCTCCGGACCGCCGGGGATCGCGACTCGGGTTTCGTCGTGGAACGGGTGAGCCTCTCGGGCTCCGGATCGGTGACCGCCCTTTCCACGGTCCTCCGGGCCGCCTATGCCACGCCTCCGGGGGTGGTCCGTGCCGACGGCCGGGTGGAGCGAGCCTTCGAGCTGGGGACGGGCGAATCCGCCGAGATGTGGCGGATCCGCCTCGATCCATGACCCACCGTCACTTCAGCTCGTGCGAGGACACCTTCACGCCCTTGATGAAGGTGTTGAACCCGAACATCGTGGGGTCAAAGGTGCCCACCGGGGCCACGTCGGCCTTCTTGGGCACCTCGAGGCCGGTCAGCGAGTAGGCCACATTGACGAAGAGCCGGCGCAGGTCGTCGCTGCGCAGGTCGGAGGCCGCGCCGATGGTGGTGCAGAGGATCTTCGAGCTGTGTCCCGAGGCGCCCGTGTGGTCGCGCAGCCACACCAGCGGCATGGCCGGCTTGGAGAGGTTCGGCGGGTCGTTGGGCTGCATGCCGGTGAGCACCTGGCCGTGCATCAGGATGGTGGCGTCCTTGGGGAAGTCGGCGTTCACGCCGTAGACGTCGCTCGGTCCGAAGACGTCGAAGACGCCATTGAGGATCGGATGCTTGGCGTGGCGGCCGTCGATCACCCCGCGGGTGGCCTCCTTGCCATGGTGGCCGTGGTGGTAGGTCCACGTCTCACCCACGGTCTTGCCGCCGAACCCTCCCCCCTTGGCCGTCCACGAATACCCGGCGTAGGGGCTCTGCTTGTTGCGCTCGTAGTTGAAGGCATGGGTCGCCGTGCGGACCACCATCATCGGCTTGCCGCTGTCGAGGTAGCGGACGAAGTGCTCCATGTCGGCATCGGGCAGCTCCCGGAAGCGGAACTGGTTGACCACCAGGTCGGCCTGGCCCAGCAGGTGCATGCCGGGGATGTTGGTCTGGTTGTTGGGGTTGATCGTTCCGTCGTTATCCTGGCTGAAGAGGACGATGCACTTGAACCCGTGCTTCTGGCTGAGGATCTTGCCCATCTGCGGGAGACTCTCCTCCGATCGATACTCCTCGTCGCCGCTGAGCAGCACGACGGTCTTGCCGTTGGAGGTTCCGGCCTTCGGTTCGTAGGTGACCCACGAACCGGCCAGGGTGGGCAACGCGGCGGCCGCCAGCAGGGAGACCATGGAGAGGGTCCGGGAACGGGAGATGCGTGGGAATGTCATAGGCTTGGGATGAGTTCAGCACGTTCACCGGGCGCAGGCCAGCCTTTCGGAGCGTTGTTCCTCAGGGGCCGCGAACCGGCGCGGCGGCCCTTCGGCCGGAGCCCTTCGGCCGGGAACCCGGCCTCGATGCGTCCTAGGTCCATCGTCCCGATCCTGCGTCCCACGATGGGGGCACCCGTGACGCCGGCAGATTCGGCTGGGGATCGCGACGGGGGGGCTGCGCGTCAAACCGACGCCCTTGGGGGACCCATCCGGGGTGTCACTCTGTCGCACTTGTCCCGAATCGTGCCCGATTCTTCGCAGGACAGGCTGGAAAACGAAGGGAAACCCCTACGGACCGGCTTGGCCCTGCGAATGCTAGAATCCAAGAAATCCGCGGAGGTCCTGCCCTGGGGGGACCTGCCCTCAAGATCTCCGTGGCCCTGCCAGAGTCCGACGAACGAGTGAACAAAAACGGCACGAACGACTCCAAGCCCTCAACGTCCATGAAGTCTCCCAACAAGACCAAACGGTCCGGATCCGCCTCCCACGCGACCCCTGCCGCCCAGGGCAAGAGGCTCCGGTCGGTGTCAGGAAAGGCCGCTTCCCGCCGGACCCGCAAGCCTGCGGCCGCCCGAAACCCGGCCCGGATCGACCGGACGGCGGTTCCGGTGCCCGCCCGTCCCTCCGGTCTCCGGATCCAGGTGCCCCGTGGGCTCACGCCCCCGGGCGAGGCGGTCATCCCGCTCGAGACCCTTGCGACCTCCCGTGCGGTGCCGGTCCGGGTGGAGTCGGAGCCGTCCGAAAGCCTGGTTCTCCGCGAAGCCCGTCTCCGGGCCGGTGCCGGGCGTGGTGTCTGGGACGAGCACTCCTCCCTGCGTCTCTACCTGCGCGACGCCGTCGAGACCCCGTTGCTGACCCCGCAGGAGGAGGTGGATCTGGCCCGTCGCATCCAGAAGGGCGACGAGGCCGCCCGGGAGCACATGATCCGCGCCAACCTGCGCCTGGTCATCAAGATCGCCCGCGAGTATGAGGACTATGGTCTGCCGCTGCTCGACCTCGTGAACGAGGGCAACATCGGCCTCATGCGGGCCGTCGAGCGCTTCGATCCCGACCGCGGGGCCAAGCTCTCGACCTACGCGGCATGGTGGATCAAGCAATCCATCAAACGCGCCCTGTCCAACCAGTCCAAGTCGATCCGTTTGCCCATCCACATCGTGCAGGAGTTGGCCCGGATGAAGAAGGCCGAGGTCCGTCTCGAGGCCGACCTGGGCCGCCCGGCCACCGACGCCGAACTGGCCGGCGAACTCGAGGCCGACGTGGACGACATCCGCCGCTGGCGCGAGGCCGCCGCCGTCGGGGCCACCTCGCTCGATGCCCCCATCGGCAACGACCCCGAGTCGAACCGCATCGCCGACGTCATCGCCGACGAGTCGGCCGTGATGCCTTGGGCCGGCGTCAGCGAGTCGAGCAACGCCGAACTCATGCGCGAGTTGGTCGGTTCGCTCAACCCCCGCGAGCAGATCATCCTCAACCAGCGCTTCGCCCTCGAGGGGGGCGACCCCAGGACGCTGGAGGAGATCGGCGTGGACTTCGGCCTGACCCGGGAGCGGATCCGCCAGTTGGAGGCCGCGGCCCTGCGCAAGCTGCGGGACCGGTTCCTCGCCCGCGAGGCCATGGCCGAGGCCTGAACGCCTGCCCGGGGTGTCGCCTGCGGTGGGGCCGAGGGCCGTTGCGGCGCAACTCCCGCCCCGGGGGTCGATGAGGCTCACCGGGGCGGACTTCGTTGCGGAGTGCTCAGGTCGGCGGTGGGGCGGTCCGGTCGGACTCAGGTCCGGGTGCCGGTTCGGGCGGTCCGTTGGCTCCGCAGCGTGAGCAAGGCCGGCAACAGGGTCATGGCCGCGACCATGCAGGTGGCCGTGCCGACGGTCATCACCCAGCCGAGGCTTCGGATGCCCCGATGATCGGCGATGATGAGGCTGCCGAACCCGGCGATGGTCGTGAGGCCGGAGATGATCACCGCCTTCCCGGTGCTTCGGCCGAGCAGGGCGGGGGTGCGTTCCTCCGCGAAGCGGTTCAGGATGTGGATGCCGTTGGTCACCCCGATGCCGATCACCAGGGGCAGCGTCATGATGTTGGCCGGGTTGAAGGGGATTCCGGCCACCCCCATGAACCCCACCATCCACAAGGCGCCGACGGCCACCGGGAACAGCGACAGGAACACCTGCACCGGCGACCGGAAGTGGACCCAGACCAGCAGCACGATGGCGCCGAGCGCCCAGCCGGCCGCCTCGATGTAGGAGACCTTGAGCAGTTCGGTGTAATAGTAGAGCTGGACCGGCGTTCCCGTGGCCTGGGGGGCCACCGACTGGATCTCCCGCACGAAGCGCTCCTGGGGACCCCGTTCCCAGACGTCCTCCTTCGGGTAGACCAGGATCAGGTGCCTGCCGCCCGCGCCGACGAAGCGGTTGCGCAGCACCGACGGCAGGTCCGACTCGCGAAGGCCCCCGGAATCGTCCTGGCCCTGCAGCGTCTCGAACGTGTCCCGGATGTCCCGGAAGAGCGCGTGCTGGAATCGGCCCAACTGGCGGGCGTTGGCCGCACGGTCGCCCCGGAACATCGCCGAACGGAGGTCGGCGATGGCCACCCGCAACGAGGTGAGGTTCCTGAGCAGTTCCTTCTCCTCGGGCGCCGTCCTGGCCACCTCGTCCGCCGCGAGGGCCAGGAGGCCCTGGAGCCCCCACAGGCGTTGGCTGAAGGCACCCAAGTCCACCGGCGAGTCCGGAACGATCGGGAACCGGATCGCCCGGGTTTCCGCCCGGATTTTCTGGATGAGCTCGAGCTGTGCGGTGGAATCCTGCGTCAGGTAGTGGCCCATCGAGTCGACGCCAGCGACCGTCGGCAGCGACTTTAACCGGGCCTCGATGGCCGGGACCTCGGTGGCCGACGGCACCATCACCGCACCGAAGAGCACGCCCTGGGCCCGGTCGCCCGAGCCGTCGTCCTTTCGTACCCGGGCCGCCTCGACGAGCTTCTTCTCGAAGATCACCGACGACAGCCCGTCGCTCTGCATGTTGAGCAGGTTGTAGTCGAAGGGGACCTTGACCGCCTGGAAGGCGCACACGACCGCAAGCGTCGTGCCGGCGCCGAGCACCCACCAGGGACGGTCGAGCCAGAACCGCTCGATCCGGCAGCGCCAATCCGCCGCCGCCGCCGGCCCCGTCGTGGACTCCGCCAAGTTGGTCCTGGCGGCTGCGGCGTCCCCGTCCGCCTGCCCTCGCCGCAGCCCCTTTTCCCGCAGCAGCAGGGCCGGGAGGAGGGTCATCATCGGCACGAGGCAGATCAGCAGGCCGCCGCCGCTGATCACCCCCATCTCCTGGATGCCCCGGAAATCGGTCAGCGCCATCGCGAAGAATGCGCCTGCGGTGGTGAAGCATCCGGTGAAGATGCCCTGGCCGGTGTTGACGATCGCCCGGGTGATCGCGGTGATGTCGGTCTCGCCGCGGTTCACTTCCTCCTCGAAGCGGCTGATGAGATGGACGCCGAAGTCGATGGCCAGCCCGATGAGCATCGGCGCGAAGGTGATGGTCAGGATGTTCAGGTGCCCGATTACCGCCGTGGTGTAGCCCATGGTGTAGCAGAGCCCCACCAGCAGGCTCAGGACCGTCTTCTGGGGCCGGCCGCGATGGTTGTAGCCCACGAGGAAGAGCAGTCCGCAGAGGATCAGCGAGAGGACGGCCGCGGTGGTCGAGTCCTTCTGGGACTGGAGCATCTCGTCGATCTCCAGCACCGGTTCCCCGGTGAGGCCCACGTTCACCCCGGGCACCTCCTTCAGGGTCTCGGCGATGAGCTCCCGGAACCGCTCGACCGCCAGCCCGCTCAGCTCCCCCTGGCGCCACTTCAGCTCCGCCTCCAGTTCCAGGTCGGTCCTGGCATGGTGGCCGCCGGTCAGGCGTTCCCGGAGGGTCTGCGAGGTCCTGGGGATTTCCTCCATCGTGGCCAGGCGGGCCTTGGCGTTGACCAGGTAGAGCCGGCTCTGGTCGAAGGTCACGTAGCGGGCGCGCTCGGCCTCGGGCCCGGCGCCGAACAACGCGTCGACACCGGGTGAGGGGGGGATGCCCGGCCGGCCCATGCTTTCGCGGCATCGCCGGACGATCCGCTCAAGGGCCGGCAGCGCGCCGACCAGCGAGTCGTTGGAGGCGTTGGTCGACCGGTCGGCCGACCGGATCTGCACGCTGACCTGGTGAAACACCCCCGCGAGGTTGGTCGCCTGGGAGAACTGCTCGATGAACGGCCGGAATCCCCGGATTGCCGAGAGCATCTCCTTCAGGTCGGACTCCGGGACGAACAGCAGGGCCTTGGGGCCCATCAGGGGCAGGTCTCCCTTGTAGAAGACGTCGGTGAACAGGTTGGTGGGCGAGGCTTGGGTCGATTCCCGGTCGAGTCGTGCGCCCAGCCGTTCCGTGAACTGGCGGTTCTTCTCGGGATCGTCGCTCTCGACGATGGCCACCAGGTCGTCCTGACCCGGGAACTGCCGCTTCAGCTCGAGGAAATTCCGGTGGTACGCCTGTTCCGACCCCACGAGGTCGTTCCGGTCCACGCTGAAGCCGAGCCGGGCGACCGTGAACCACACGCACAGGCCCGCCAGCAGGAATTGCGGCGCGATGAAACAGCTCCGGTGCCGGTGGACCACCAGCGCCAGACGGTGGAGCACACGATTGAAGAACGATGCGGTGGAGTCCGCCATGGATCGGCAGGGGATCTTACGTCAGGCATGGCGGATTGTCGCCTAGGGTTTCTCCGCCGGGCGTGCCAGAGTACCCGAGATCTTCAGAGTAATGACGCCAACCATGGGCACCGCTCTCTCTCTCTGCATTGACCCTAAATAAACCTCGCTCTGCGGCGTCTGAACCCCAGTCTTTCGCGCACCCAATGTCCGTCGTCGAACGTGTCATCTCGGTCCAATACCATCTGCGGCTGCAGTTCACCGACGGGGTGTTTGCCCCGGGGAACCCGCTGCTGGCATCCGAACTCCTCCGGGGGGACGCCGACGTCCGTGCCGGTCGGGGCAAGGTCCTGCTGGTGATCGAGGAGGCGCTGGTCGCGGCGCGCCCCGGTCTCGTGCCGCAGATCGAGGCCTACTTCGCGGCCCGGGCCGACCGCCTGCATCTGGTGTGTCCGCCGGTCCGGGTGGCCGGCGGCGAGGCGGTCAAGAACGACTGGGCTCGGGTGGTGGAGATCCTTGAGCGGGTCCACCGGCACCACATCGACCGGCACAGCCATGTCGTGGCGGTCGGCGGCGGCGCCCTGCTCGACATGGTGGGCCTGGCCGCGGCGACGGCCCATCGGGGAGTCCGCCTCATCCGCATCCCGACCACCACGCTGGCCCAGGACGATTCCGGGGTGGGCGTGAAGAACGGGGTCAACGCCTTCGGCAAGAAGAACTTCGTGGGCACGTTCGTGCCACCGACGGCGGTCATCAACGACTTCGACCTGCTGGCCAGCCTCCCGGATCGGGACAAGCGGGCCGGCTACGTCGAGGCCGTCAAGGTGGCCTGCATCCGGGATCACGCCTTCTTTGAACGGCTTGAGCGCGATGCCCCCGCCTTGGCCGCCTTCGAGCCCGAGGCCATGCGGCATCTGATCCGGCGCAGCGCCGAGCTGCATCTCGACCACATCGCCCTGGGCGGCGACCCCTTCGAGATGGGCAGTGCCCGACCGCTTGATTTCGGCCATTGGGCCGCGCACAAGCTCGAACAGATGACCGGCTACCGCCTCCGGCATGGCGAGGCCGTGGCCATCGGCATCGCGCTGGATGTGTTCTATTCGGTCCGGAAGGCCCTGCTGGACCGGGCCTGGGCCGAACGCATCCTGGGTCTGTTGGAGCGGTTGGGCTTCACCCTCTTCGACCCGGAGCTGCGGGCCGTGGGCCCGTCGGGGGCGCTTGCCGTGCTCGAGGGACTCGAGGAGTTCCGGGAGCACCTGGGCGGCGAATTGACCATCACGCTCCTGGAGTCCATCGGCCGGGGCGTCGAGGTGCATGAGATGGACCTGCCGGAGGTCCGCCAGGCGCTCGACGACCTGGAGGCGCGTCACCGCGCCCGGGCAATCGCCTGACGAGCCCTCGGGCCCCGGGTTCGTCCGGCGATTCTCCCCGGTTCCCTTTTGCGGCCCATCCCCGTAGGTTGCCGCCCATGACTCGATGGGCTGTGGTGACCGGGGCGGGTTCCGGCGTGGGACAGGCGACGGCATTGGCGCTGGTGGCCGCCGGGTGGTCGGTGGTGGCCTTGGGCCGCCGGCTGTCGGCGCTCGAGGAGACCCGATCGCTGGCCGGGGCGCTGGCCGGTCGCATCACGGCCATCGCCTGCGACATCGCCCGGCAGGACGCGGTTCGCGAGGTCGGCGCACGCATCGAGAGGGAGTTTGGGCCGGTCGAGGTGCTGGTCAATGCGGCCGGCACCAACGCCCCGCAGCGCGCTCTGGAGGTGCTCTCCGACGCCGACTACCACGCGATGATGGAAACCAACCTCAACGGGGCCTACTTCTGCGTCCAGGCCTTCCTGCCGGGCATGCGTGCCCGGGGTTCGGGCACCATCGTCAACATCGTCTCCGACGCCGGCAAACAGGCCTCGCCGAAGGCCGGTCCGGCCTACGTGATGTCGAAGTTCGGCCTGGCTGGACTGACCCAGGCCATCAACGCCGAGGAACGGTCGCGGGGTATCCGGGCCATCGGCATCTTCCCGGGCGACATCGACACCCCCCTGCTCAACCGGCGTCCGGTGGTGCCCGACGAGGCCGCCCGTGCCCGCATGATGCAGCCCGAGGACATCGCCGCCTGCGTGATGCTGGCCGTCCAGCTTCCCTCCCGCGCGGTCATCGAGGAATTGATCATCCGCCCGCGCTGAGGGGGGCGGAACCGGGGTGACGAAGACGCCTACGGGGGGTGACGAAAACGCCTACGGCGTTAGGCCTCCGGCTTCGTGTCACCCGCCGTCCGGTCGCCCGGGTCTTCGGGGGTGTCATGTTCCTGCGCCTCGGAGTCCTCCGCGTCGTCCTCGTCGGCCTGCACGCTGGCGACCTCGGCCGAGATGAAGCGCAGCAACTCCACCTTGCCGGCACCGGTCTCCGACGAGGTCTCGAACATCGGCGGCGCCGAAAGGCCCATCTGTTGGAAGATCGCCTCGAACTCGCCCCGGGTCGCCCGGAGCACCGCCGGCTTCGTCTTGTCCACCTTGGTGAAGACCAGCGCGAAATCGAGGTCGGCACCGATGAGCCACACCACGAAATCCCGGTCCAGCTTCTGCATCGGCAGGCGCGAGTCGACGAGCACGAAGACCCGGATCAGGGATTCGCGCTGCTCGAGGTAGTCGATGATCATCGCCTCGAAGCGTTCCCGGTCGGCCAGGTTCTTCTGGGCGAAGCCGTATCCCGGGAGGTCCACCAGGTGCCAGTCTCGCTGCACGAGGTAGAAATTCAGGGTCTTGGTATGGCCCGGGGTGGCCGAGACCTTGGCCAGCCCCTGCTGCCCGGTGAGCCGGTTGATGAGCGACGACTTGCCCACGTTGGACCGCCCGATGAAGGCGAACTCGGGCACGATGGGATCCGGGCAGCCTCCGAGGTCGGTGGCGCTGGTGACGAATTCGGCAGATCGGGGCGGCATGAGGGGGGGTCGGTCGTCGGACCGACTCCGGAACCCTAGCCCACCGGCCGTGCCGATGAAATGCCGGCGTTCCGGGCCGGGCGATGCCGGAGCGGATCGGCCCGGCCTGTTTCGATGCCGCCCGCCCCGGGGACCAGCCCTGATTCCGGGACTCGCCTCCGGCCGGGTTGCGACCCTAAGTTTGCTTCGTGATCCGGGCCTTGTGGCATCGATGGACCTGGCGGATGGCTTGGCGCGAATCCCGCGCCGCCAGGCTTCGTCTGGCGTGGTTCTCCCTGTCGATCTCGCTCGGCGTCGCGGCCCTGGCGGCCGTCGGTTCGCTCTCGGCCACGCTTCGAGCGGCCATCGAAGCCCAGGCCAAGACCCTGCTGGGGGCCGACCTGGTGCTTGCATCCCGGCAACCCCTGTCCCCGGACGCCGAGTCCCTGGTGCGCTCCATCCCGGCGCCCGAGATCGCCCGCGAGACCAGTTTTTCCACCATGGCCGTCTTCCCGGCCCTGACCAATGCCACCCGTCTGGTCAACGCCCGGGCGATCGACGGCGGGTTCCCCTTTTACGGGAGTCTGGAATGCGAGCCCGAGGGTGCGGTCGAGGCGCTCCGGCGCGGGGAAGGGGTGATCCTCGACGCGGGCGTCGTCCACCAGTTCGGCCTGCGCGTCGGCGACCCGGTCCACATCGGACGCTGGAAGACCCGCCTGCTGGGGTCGCTGGTGCGGGTGCCCGGCGACACGATGGCGTTCTCGACGCTGGCGCCCCGCGCCTACCTGCCCGCCGCGCGGTTGCCCGAGACCGGGCTGCTCGGGACCGCCAGCCTCGCGCGCTACCGGGTGATGTTCCGCTGGCCCGAGACCCCGGCCGTGGAGGCCTGGGCCGAGGCCCACCGGACGGAGCTGGCGGACCTGCGTCTGGAGACGGACACGGTGGACAAGCGCAAGCAGGACCTCGGCCGCACGCTGCAGAACCTCAACCGGTTCCTCAACCTCGTGGGGGCCGTGGCCCTCGTGCTCGGGGCGGTCGGCATCGCCAGCGCCCTCCAGGTGCATGTGGGCTCCAAGCTGCCGAATGCGGCGATCCTCCGCTGCCTCGGCGCCGGCATCGACGCCACCTCGGCGATCTACCTCGCCCAGGCCCTGGTGTTGGCCGCGCTGGGCACGGCCGTCGGTCTGGCGCTGGCCACTGTCGTGCAGCCCATGATCCCGCCGCTGCTGCAGGGGTGGATCCCCGTCGCCCTCGAGGCCCGGTTCGAGGCGGGCCCGGCCCTGATGGCGGCGCTGGTGGGCTTTGCGGTGAGCCTCGCCTTCACCCTCCTGCCGCTCGGGGTGCTCCGGGCGGTGTCGCCCTTGAGCGTCATCCGAGCCGACCATACGCGTGGCGGGACCGCCGACCGCCGGTGGCGATGGCGCATCGGAACGGCCATCCTGGTCGGCCTGGGGGTGCTGGCCTCCCTGCAGGCCCGGAGGCCCTGGGAGGGCCTGGCGGCGGTGGCTGGTCTGGCTGGCGCCTTCGGTGCCCTGGCCGGTGTGGCCTGGGTGCTGGTGCGGGCGGTGCGCCGCTGGACCCCCGCCTCGTGGCCCTTCGCGGTCCGCCAGGGCCTGGCCAGCCTGCACCGGCCGGGCAACCGCACGCTGCTGGTGCTCACCTCGGTGGGGCTCGGCACCTTCCTGCTGGTGACCCTGCAGCTGACCCGCGACGTGCTGCTCACCCAGCTCTTCCCGGCCGACCGCCTGCAGCAGCCCAACGCCATCCTCTTCGACATCCAGCCCGACCAGCGCGAGGCCGTCGAGGCGACCGTACGGTCCGAGGGATTCCCCGTGCTCGACTCGGCTCCGATCGTGACCATGCGCCTGGCCTCGCTGAAGGGTCGCAGCACCGAGAGCCTCCTGGCCGAGTCGAACAGCCCGATCCCCGGCTGGACCCTCCGCCGGGAATACCGCTCGACCTTCCGCGGATCGCTGGTGGGTTCCGAGCGCCTCGTCGCCGGGAGGTTCGTGCCCAGGGCCTCCGAGGCCGAGGGTCCGGTGCCCATCACGATCGAGAGCGGCATCGCCCGCGACCTGGGCGTGTCCGTCGGCGACGCCCTGACCTTCGACATCCAGGGCGTGCCGATGGAGACGCGGGTGGCCGGCCTGCGCGAGGTGGACTGGAAGCAGGTGCGCCCGAATTTCTTCGTGGTCTTCCCCGAGGGCGTGCTCGAGGCGGCCCCGGCCATGACCGTGCTGGCGACCCGGGTGCCCGACGCCGCCGCCTCGGCGCGGTTGCAGCGGGCCCTGGTGGCGCGCTTCCCGAACGTCTCCGCCATCGACCTCACGCTGGTGCTCGAGACGCTCGACCGCGTGGTGACCCAGGCCGGGCATGGCATCCGCTTCATGGCCCTCTTCACGGTCGTCACCGGCCTGGTGGTGATGGCGGGGGCGATCCTCACCGGGCGCTGGCAGCGGGTGCGCGAGATGGTGCTCCTGCGGACCCTCGGCGCGAGCCGTCGGCAACTTCAGCAGGCGCTCCTGGCCGAGTATGCCGCCCTTGGCTTGATGGGTGCCCTGACCGGAACCCTGCTGGCCTGCGTCGCGGCCTGGGCCCTGGCCCGCTTTGCCTTCCGCGCGCCCTTCGCGGTCTCGCCCTGGGTGCTTGGCGCGGCGGTGCTGGTCGTCACCGCGCTGACCGTGGCCGTCGGCCTCCTCTCCAGCCGAGGGCTCACCCGCCAGTCGCCCCTCGAGGTCCTGCGCGGCGACTCCGTGGCGTGAACTCTGGGGGCGGGGTGGAGACGAGGCGGGGTTTCGGTGGGCGAGCAACGAGGCGGAACTCCCCTTGATGGGAAGCCAAGCGTCGCAGGACGTGGGTTCGAATCGGTGTTTCAGGTCTGCCTGATCCACAAGCGTTCCCCCGATCCGCTCGTGCAGGTAGGCGGAAAAAGGGGTTCAGTCGGTGGATGGCCGGAAGTGGACTTCCAGGTCTGTCCTTCGGCACCTTGCGCCGGCTCGGGGAATCGACGACGATCCCCCTTGATCCTTGGGGCGACCCCGATGTACCTCCTGATGAACTCATGTTCCATGCTCTCCTGGACAGGCTGCCGCATCGTGGCCGCCGCCGTGCTGGCCGGATTCCTGACCGGGGTGGCGCCGGTACAGGCGGCCGACAAGCCCTTCAAGCCCGTCGAGGCCAAGACCAGCAAGCCCGACCTGATGGGTCAGACCCGAACCGAGTTGAGGGATGCCCAAGGCAGGAAGGTGGGCGAGGCCGTCACCACCCGGCCCGATCTCCGGGGCGACACCCGCACGGTGCTCCGCGATGCCTCCGGCCGGAAGCTCGGCGAGGCGGCGACCCGCAGGCCCGATGCCCTTGGCCGGTCCCGCACCACCTTCAAGGACACCAGCGGTTCCACCCTCGGGCAGGGGATCACCACCAAGCCCGACCTCCTCGGCCGCACCAAGACCCGCTTCACCGCCCCCGACGGCCGGCTGCTGGGCGAGGCCGTGACCACCAAGCCGGGTCTGCTTGGCGAAACCCGCACCACCCTCCGCGGCGGCACCCCGTGGAATCCCTCCACAACCTCCGCCTCCGGCACCACGCCGCCCCCGTCCACCCGCAAACCCTGAGCAATCGCCCGGCCGGACAGTGGGCCAGGGCGGAAGGGGGGAAGGGGGAGGGAATCCAAGGATTGGGGGACGCAAAATTGAGAAATACGGCTTGATCCGGGGGCCGCTGCCGGTAGTCTCACGGTTCTTTCGTCTCATCGAAAAGGCTTTGTTTATGCGTCGTCCGAAGGGAATCAAAACCAAGAAGTCCGTCTCCAAGCGGTTCAAGATCACCGCCAGCGGCAAGGTGCTCACCCAGCACTCCGGAAAGCGCCACCTGCTCTCCAGCAAGAACGCCAACCGCCGCCGCCGCTTGGGCACGGCGAAGCTCGTGCACGAGACCGACGTGTACAAGATCAAGGCCTGCCTGCCGTTCTCCCACTGAACACCTCCAGTTTCTAACCGCTCACTTCCATGCGCGTCACCAACGCTCCCGCTTCCCGCAAACGTCGCAAGAGGATGCTCAAGCTGGCCAAGGGCTTCCGCCTTCGCCGCAGCAGCCATTACCGGTACGCCAGCGATGCCGTCGACCACGGCATGCAGTACGCCTACCGCGACCGCAAGGCCAAGAAGCGCACCTTCCGCTACCTGTGGCAGATCCGCATCAATGCGGCCGCCCGGGCTGCCGGTCTGACCTACAGCCGCTTCATGGAGGGCCTCAAGGCCGCCGGTTGCGCCCTTGACCGCAAGGTCCTGGCCGACATCGCCGCGACCGACTCGGGCGCCTTCGCCAAGCTCGTCGAGGTCGCCCAGGGCGCCTTGAAGGGCAAGGCCGGTGCGACGACCCAGGCCGTCGCCGCCTGAGGCACGCCGAAACCGACCCCACAGGAAAACCCAAGGCGGGCGCCCTTGTCACAAAGGCCGCCCGCTTTTCTTTCGACCGAACGGTTTCCATGTCCACCGCCCGGCCATCGATCGGCAGGCATGCCGCGGCAGCGGCCCCGATGATTCCCTGAGCCCTCCACCCGAGCCCCGGTCGGCCGCCGACCCGATCCCTCGAACGATCCGCCCCATGTCCCTGCACGAACGCCTCCCCGTCATCCTCGCCGCCGCGCAGGCGGAACTCCGCGCCGCCGCCGACCTGTCGTCCCTCGACCGGGCCAAGGGCCGCTTCCTCGGTGCCGAGGGCGAGTTCACCGCCCTCATGAAGGAACTGGGCTCCCTGCCCAGGGAGGAGCGTCCGCTGGCGGGCAAGGCGATCAACGCCGCCAAGCAGGAACTCGAGGCGGTACTGGTCGAGGTGCGCGGCGCCCTGGAACTCAAGGCGGCCCTGCCCAAGGAACCGGCCGATTTCACCCTGCCGGGCCGACGCCGGCCGCTGGGTCGCCTGCATCCCCTGACCCAGGTCACCGATTCCATCGTGCGGGCCTTCCGCAAGCTGGGCTTCGCCGTGGCCGACGGGCCCGAGATCGAGGACGAGGTCCACTGCTTCGACGCGCTCAACACGCCGAAGGACCATCCCGCCCGTGACGCCCAGGACACGTTCTTCCTCGATTCGGCCGGTCGGCCGCTGCTGCGCACGCACACCAGCTCGGTGCAGATCCGGGTCATGGAGAAGACCCCGCCGCCCATCCGCATCGTGGTGCCGGGGCGGGTGTTCCGCCGCGACAACGCCGATGCCACGCACAACCCGACCTTCCACCAGATCGAGGGCTTGTATGTCGACCGCGACGTCACGGTCAGCGACCTCAAGGGCACCGTCGAGGCGGTGTTCAAGGAGGTGCTGGGCAACGACGTCAAACTGCGCTTCCGCCCGCATTATTTCAGCTACACCGAGCCCAGCCTCGAGATCGACTTCACCAACGCCCTGGTCCGCAAGCTGGGCAAGGAGTGGCTGGAGATCGCCGGCTGCGGCATGGTGCACCCTCAGGTCTTCGAGAACGTGGGCTACGACCCCGAGGTGTGGAGCGGTTGGGCCTTCGGCTTCGGCATCGAGCGCATCGCCATGCTTTGCTACGGCATCACCGACATCCGCCTGCTCTACGAGAACGATGTGCGTTTCCTGAAGCAGTTCTGAAGCCCCCTCCCACTTCCGCGACG
>VHCX01000065.1 GCA_016871615.1 Verrucomicrobiota bacterium | reverse complement strand
TCGCCCCGGTCCTCGGCCACGCCCGTGTGGAACCGCCCCTCGGCGATGCGCTCGGTGGTCTCCGAGAGGCGGGACACGATCCGGGTGATCCCCCGGACGAAGGGCAGCCACCAGAGCACCGACACCGCGATGACCCCGCCCCCGGCCCACAGCCAGGGGCGCAGGTCGACGAAGAGGCCACCGGCCGAGAGGGTCGCGGAGGAGATCACCAGCCTCAGGCCCCGCGGCACGCCCGGGCCTCGAAGCGGCGTGCCCTGGACGAGCCAGTACCGCGTCGGCTCACCCGTCCGCAGGAAGGCGCGCGGCATCGGTCCCCCGGGGCGCGAGCCGGGCCGCGGCGGCGGCGGGCCGCCGAAGCCCGGTGGACCCGACGGATCCGACAGGCCCGCCAACCGCCCCTCCGGCCGTGGGCCGGATCGGGGCTCCTCGAAGTCCGGGCGCATCCGGCGCTCCTCGGGTTCGGGACTTGGCGGGAGCACCGGACGCAACCGCCGAGCGACCTCGTCCGGCACCTCCAGCGCAGCGCCCAGCCACCGGCTGCCGTCCTCGCGGAGCAGCAGCACCCGGACGGGATAGGCCTCCTCGAACCGCGCCAGGGCCCGCTCCCACTCGGCGAACGGGCGCTCGCGCAACTCGGAAAGCAGGGCCCCGGTCGCGGCCTGGGAACGCTCGCCGGCCACCCGCCCAAGCAGGGACTCGCCCCCCAGCTCGGTCCAGAGGAACACCCCGAAGGCGGTGCCCAGCAGCACAAGGTTGAGCAGCAGCCAGAGGAGGATGCGCGGCAGGAGCGGCAGTCGCAGGGTCATTCGGGATCCTCCGGGTCGACCATCATGTAGCCGGCCGACCGCAGCGTGCGGATGAAGCGCGGGGTCTTGGGATCGTCGCCTAGCTTGCGGCGCAGGGCCGAGATGTGCACGTCGATGGATCGGTCGAAGACGTCGTAGTCGCGCTCGCGGATCTCGTCGAGCAGCGCCTCGCGGGTCTTGACCCGGCCTCGGGCCCGGGCCAGCGACACCAGCAGGTCGTACTCGACCGGCGTGAGCGTCAGCGGCGCGTCGCCGAGCACGGCCGACCGCGCGGACGGCCGGAGGCGCAGCGGTCCCACGACCAGTTCCTGATCGGCATCGTCCTCCTCCGGCAGGGCGCGGGTCGAACGCCGGGTCACCGCGCGCAGCCGCGCGAGCAGCTCGCGGGTGGAGAAGGTCTTGGGCAGGTAGTCGTCGGCGCCCATCTCCAGGCCCACGATGCGGTCGGCCTCGTCGCCCCGCGCCGTGAGCATGAGCACCGGCACATCGGTGCGGGCGCGGATGCGCTTGAGGACCTCGAAGCCGTCGAGGCCCGGCAGCATCAGGTCGAGCAGGACGGCATGCCACGAGCCGGCCGTGGCGCGCTCCACGCCCTCCGGGCCCGTGTGCACGGCCTCGACCGAATAGCCCATCGGCGCGAGGTAGTCGCGGATCAGGCGGCAGAGCTTCCGATCGTCGTCGATGACAAGGATCCTGGGAAGGGCGGCGTCGCCGGACGGGCCGGGGGCGGCGGAAACGGGACTTTTCATGACGTCGCGTGCGGGACTTGCGCGGTCCATTCCGGCATCCCGTCGAGCCCGAGGCTAAAAGGAATCCCGGGGCGGACCCGCCCACATTTACCGGGTCTTAACAATTTTCGCCCGTCCCGACATCAACCCATTACAGGGAGGGTGTCTCTTGTCTTCAGAACGGCACGGCGAGGGTTCGCCGGACGTCCAAGAAAAAACAACAAGCCACAAAACGACACATCCCATGAAGACCCTGAATCGCACCCTGATGGCGCTGGCCCTGGCCGGCGCGGCCCTCACCGCCACGGCCGAGAACGACAAGCGCCCGCTGCCCCCCGGCGGCCCCGGTGGTCCCGGTGGTCCCGGCGGCCGAGGCCGGATGCCCTCCCCGGTGATGGAGGTCCTCGATGCCAACCACGACGGCGTGATCGACGCCGACGAGGTCCGCAATGCTGCAGCGGCACTGCTCAAGCTCGACAAGAACGGCGACGGCAAGCTGACGGCCGAGGAACTCCGGCCCGCCCGCCCGGACGGCGGCCGAGGCCCCGGTGGTCCCGGTCGCCCTGGTGGGCCTGGTGGGCCCGGCCGTGAGGGCCGTCCGCCGCGTCCGGATCGGGAGTGACCGCCCCGGGATGGGCGCCTTGGCCCACCAACCGTCCGCCACAAACCGGCGACTTCCCGACACCGGGAGGTCGCCGGTCTTCCGAGGGGAGGGGAGTCATCCGCGGCCGAAGATCCACCGGGCCAACTGCGCCAGCGAAGCCGGCTGGCCGGTGCGCAACACGGCCCGACGGAAGACCCGGGCACAGGCCCACAGGACGAGGATGTCGGAGATCACCAGGAGCACGAGGGTGCCCACCACATCGAACCATGGGGGGCTCGCCGCCACCCGGTTCATCATCACGAAGGGCGTGTAGGGCGGGATCCACGACAGGCAGGTGGCGATCGGCCCGTTGGGATCCTTCGGGATGAAGGTGATCGAGACCAGGGGCACCATCATGAACAGCGCGATGACCCCGGTGAAGTTCTGCGCCTCCTTGAGGTCGCTGCACGTGCTGCCGAGGGCGAGGATGACCGCCGAGTAGAACAAGTAGCCCAGCACGAAGTAGAGACCGAAGGCCGGGAGGATCCAGGAGTCGCCCAGGAGCGTGGCCAGCTCGAGCGGCAACCGCGCGATCGCGGAGTCCGGGGCGACGGCGGCGATCCCGGACGAACCCACCATCCAGGCGGTGACCAGCACCAGCGACCCGATCCACGCCAGCGCCATCACCGCGCCGACGGCGGCGACGCCGAGGAGCTTGCCCACCATGAGCTGCAGCGGCGTCACCGACGACACGAGCACCTCGAGGATCCGGTTGGAGCGCTCCTCAATCAACGAATTGAGGAGCATCTGCGAAACGGCGAAGACCGCGATCCAGAGCAGGTAGACGAACACGCTCGGAGCCCACTGCCGCAGCTGGTCGGCCAGCCCCACCTGCTCCTGGCCGGCGGCCTTGCGCGGATTGAGGTCCACGACCCGGGCACGCGCGGCCTCGACCTGGCCCACCAGCGCCGGATCCACGCCCCGGCGGCCGTATTCGGCCCGGCGGTGCTCCCGGGACAAGGCCTCGGCCATCGCGTCCCGGAGCGAGGTGTCCGCCTGGTTGTCCGACCAGAACCTCAAGACCGGCGGATCGCCGGGCCCCTCGCCGTCCAGGACGAGAGCCGCGGCAAAGAGGACGACGGGCTCGCCACGATCCTCCGCCGGACAGGGGCGTCCCTCGCGCAACCAGTCGCGCAGGCGGCCCTCGAAGTCCGCGAGGTCGCCGCGCCAGGCCAGGCCGGCCGGCAGCACCACCGGGCGATGGAGGGGCTCGGGAGGCGTGAAGCCGCCGGCATCGGGGCGCATCGACCCCGCGACCTGCGACCGGAGGTCCGGCCAGGAGGTCCCGCTGCCGTCGATCGTCGGCAGCGACCGGCCCGGCAGGAGCCTCGGCGCGGCCCATTCGCGGAAGCGCATCGACCCGCGCCGCTCCTCCATGCGACGGAGGTGCCGGAGGATCACCCCGGCCGAGCCGCCGGTCCGCGTCGCGTCGAAGAGCGCGAAATGACGGGTGGGCGTGCCCTTGCGCGCCAGCCACAGGGGCACCTGCGAGGCGATCACCCAGAGCAGCGGCACCATGAGGATGCCGAACCAGAAACCCCGGGTCCGGGCGTTGCCGAGGAACTCGCGGGCGGCGATGAGCAGGGCTGGACTCATCGCATCGAGGCCTCCCGGGCCCCGGGCCCGACCAGGTGGACGAACACGTCGTGCAGGTCGGTCTCGTGCACGTCGAACCGCCGCAGGCGGATCGACCGCTCGAAGCAGGCCTCGAGGACCGAGCCCGGGTCGGCCCCGACCGCCAGCGCGAGGCTCCAGCGTCCCGCTCCGAGGCGGTCCCGGACCACCACCCCGGGCAGCGGCCCGGGATCGGCCGACGGGTCGGAGGTCTCCAGCGCGATGCGCACCGGCAGCAGGCGCCGGGCCTCGGGCACCGTGCCTTCGAAGAGACCTCGCCCGCCGCCGAGGATCGACAACCGGTCGCACAGGCGCTCGGCCTGGGCCATGACGTGGGTCGAGAACAGGATCGTGGCACCACGCGCCTTCAGGTCGGAGACGATCTCCTCGAGCACCTGCTGGTTCACCGGATCGAGCCCGGAAAAGGGCTCGTCGAGGATGACCAGCTCGGGCCCATGCGCGATGGAGGCCAGCACCTGGACCTTCTGTCCCATGCCCTTGGAGAGGGTCTCGACCTTGGCCATGGCGAACGCCCCCAGGCCATGGCGTTCCAAGAGCGACCGGGCGCGGCGCGTGGCCTCCGAACGGCCCAGGCCCTTGAGCCGTGCGAAGTAGGCGATGACCTCCGCGCACCGCATGCTCCGGTACAGGCCCTTCTCCTCCGGCAGGTAGCCCACGCGGTCGCGCACCGCCAGGGCCGAGGGCGACCCGAGCACCGACAGCCGGCCCGAATCGGGCAGGAGCATGCCGAGGATCATCCGCAGGCTGGTGGTCTTGCCGGCCCCGTTGGGACCGAGGAAGCCGTGGACCGACCCGCGCTCCACCCGGAGGGAGAGATCGCAGACGGCCCGGAAGTCGCCGAAGGACTTCGAGACCCGCTCCAGTTCGAGCACGACCGGCATCGGGGAATCGTGGTCGTCGGGGCCCGGGCGGACAAGGACATCCCGGACCGTTTGCCCGGGCCCGGCCGCTTCTGCGGTTTCCCTCCGGCCTGACCGGGGGCATCCTCCGGTCCGACCGATGAAACCGACCGCCTGCTCCTTCACCGTCAACGGACGCACCTACACCCCGCCGGCACGCCCCGTGGCGGTCCTCTGCCTCGACGGCTCGGCCGACGCCTACCTCGATGCCGCCATGGCCCGGGGGCTGATGCCCCACGTCCAGCGGCTGGCCGTGCAGGGCTGGCGCGGCTCGGCCCGGGCCGCCATGCCCACCTTCACCAACGTCAACAACAGCTCCATCGTCACCGGCACCCCACCGTCGGTCCACGGCATCGGCGGCAACTTCTTCTACGATCCGTCGATTGGCCAGGAGGTCATGATGAACTCCTCGAAGTTCCTCCGGGTGCCCACGTTGTTCCCGGCCGCGCAGGAGGCCGGCCGTCAGGTGGCCGTGGTCACCGCCAAGGAAAAGCTGCGGGACATCTTCGCCAGCGGGCTCATCGGCCGGGGCGGCATCGCCTTCTCGTCGGAAAAGGCGCGGGAGGCGGCGCCGGCCACGCACGGCATCGGCGAACTCGAGACGCTGGCGGGACCGACCCCGCCGATCTACTCGGGCGAGGCCTCGCTCTACGTGCTGCGGGCCGGCGTGCGGCTGTTGCAGGCCGGGCGGGCCGACTTCCTCTACCTGAGCACCACCGACTTCATGCAGCACAAGCACGTGCCCGACGCTCCCGAGGCGCTGGAGTTCTACGCGGCCATCGACGCCGAGGTCGGGCACCTGCTGGCCCTCGGGGCGGTGGTGGGGATCACCGCCGACCACGGCATGAACTCCAAGCAGCGCGCCGACGGCTCACCCAACGTGGTGTACCTGGAGTCGGAGCTGGACGCGCGCTGGGGCCCCGGGTTCCGCGTCATCCTGCCGATCACCGATCCCTACGTGGTCCACCACGGGGCGCTGGGTTCCTTCGCCCAGGTGCACCTGCCGGCCGACCGGACCGTGCCGCTGGCCGAGGTCCTGGACTTCATCGCCACCCTGCCGGGCATCACCGAGGTGCTGCCGCGCGACCCGGCGGCCCGGCGGATGGAACTGCCTCCCGACCGAATGGGCGACGTGGTGGTGTGCTCAGGCCGGGACGCCGTGATCGGCCGCACCCCCGCCTACCATGACCTGAAGGCCATCGAAGGCGGCCTGCGCTCGCATGGCGGCCGCTACGAGGAGATGGTGCCCTTCGTCCTGAGCCACCGGCTGCGCCCGCAGCATGCCGCACGCGCCTTGGGCGATCCCCGCAACTTCGACATCTTCGACTTCGCCTGCAATGGCACCGTGGCCGACTGAGTCCGCGAACCCCTTCCCGAGCCATGGCCTTCTCCTCCTCCACCGACCCCTGGATCGACCGCGCGCTGCGGGTCTTCCCCGGCGGATCCAATGGCGAGTTCGGCATCCCGCCGGAGCGGCTCGTGGTGCCCGAACGCGGCCGAGGCGCCCGGATCTGGGACACCCGGGGCCGGGAGTTCGCCGACTTCACCATGGGCTGGGGATCGGCGCTGGTCGGCCACGCCCATCCGAAGGTCGGGGAGGCGGCCGCGGCCGCGGCCCGGGACGGGGTGAACTTCGCGTCGGTCAACCGGAGGTCCGTCGAGCTGGCCGAGCGCATCGCCTCGGTGAGTCCCTGTGCCGAGCGGATCCGCTTCGTGGCCTCGGGCACGGAGGCCACCCTGCTCTGCCTGCGGGTGGCGCACGCGGCGACCGGACGCCCGAAGGTGCTGCGCTTCGAGGGTGCCTACCACGGCCAGCATGCGGTGGGCGTGGCGGGTATGATCCACAGCCGGCCCACCGACCTGCCCTCCTGCGACACGGCCGGCGCCGGGGCCCCCTGGACCGGGCAGGACGTGCTCGTGGCGCCCTACAACGACCTGGAAACGACCACCTGCATCCTCGAGGCCCACGCCGCGTCGCTGGCGGCGGTGATCGTCGAGCCCCTGCACCGTTGCCTGACCCCGAGGCCCGGCTTCCTCGAAGGGCTGCGGGCGCTGACCCGCCGCCATGGCATCGTGCTGGTCTTCGACGAGGTGGTGACCGGCTTCCGCCTGGCCCCCGGCGGGGCCCAGCAGCACTACGGCGTGATCCCGGACCTCGCAGCCTACGGCAAGGCCCTGGGCGGAGGCTTCCCGATCGGCGCCTTCGCCGGCCGGGCCGACCTGATGGAGGTGCTAGAGGAGCGCCGCCTGCCGGGACCGCGCTACGTCTGGAGCGCCTCCACCACGGGGGGCAACCCCGTCTCCTGCGCGGCCGCGCTGGCCACCCTGGACCTGCTGCTGCAGCCCGGGGTGCACGACGCCCTGCACGCGGCGGGGCGGCGCTTCCGCGAGGGCCTGCTCGCGGTGGCCCGTTCGGCCGGCGTGGCGGTGCAGGTGCTCGGGGACGGTCCCCTGGGCCAGGTCGCCTTCTCCGGAGGACCCGTCACCGACCAGGCCTCGTGGCTGGCGAGCGACCGGGCCCGCGGCGGCCGACTGATGCTCGAACTGCTCGACCGGGGCATCTTCCTGAATCCCATGGGCACCAAGCTCTACCTGTCGATGGACCATGGGCAGGACCAGCTCGACCGCTTCTTCGAGGCCTTCGCCGCGGCCCTGCCCGCCTCGGCCCCGGCCCGCTGAGCCCATCCTCCCCCTCCTCCGATCCCTCCATGAACCTCCAGAGCCTTGTCGCCGGAACGCCGATCGCCTCGGATTCCGTGCTCACCGTCCGCAACCCCTACGACCGGTCCGTCTCGGGCACGGTCACGCTGGCCTCGCGCCGGCACGCCCTCGAGGCGGTCGCCGCCGCGACCTCGTTCCGAGACACCCCCACCCGACACCAGCGGGCCGAGATCCTCGAGAAGACCCGGTTGGCCCTCGAGGCCCGGCGCGAGGAGTTCGCCCGGATCATCACCTCGGAGGCCGGGTTGGCGCTGCGCGAGGCGCGCTACGAGGTCGGGCGCACGGTGGATGTCCTGCGCTTCGCCGCCATGGAGTCCCTGCGCGACGACGGGCAGATCTTCTCCTGCGACATCTCCGCGCAGGGTAAGGCTCGCAAGATCTTCACCACGCGCGAATCGCTGCGCTGCGCCGTGGCCATCACGCCCTTCAACCACCCGTTGAACCAGGTCGCCCACAAGGTCGGGCCCGCCATCGCGGCCGGCACGCCCATCGTGCTCAAGCCCTCCGAGAAGACCCCGCTGGTCGCCCTGAGGTTCGCGGAACTGCTCCATGCTTCGGGCCTGCCGGGACCCATGCTGAGCGTGTTGCTCGGACCGACCGCCGAGGTCGCCGAGGTGCTCGTCGGGCACCCGGAGGTGGAGGTGGTGGCCTTCACCGGCAGCGTGCCGGTCGGCAAGCGCATCGCAGCCACGGCCGGCTACAAGAAGCTGGTGCTCGAGCTCGGGGGCAACGATCCCCTCATCGTCCTCGAGGACGCCGACCTGGACCTCGCGGTCACGCTGGCGGCCGAGGGCAGCTACCGGAACTCGGGCCAGCGCTGCACCGCCGTGAAGCGCATCCTGGTGCAGGAGTCCATCGCGGCGGAGTTCACCGGCCGCCTGGTGGCCAAGACCCGCGAGTACCTCTGCGGCGACCCCTCCGACGAGGCGACGAAGGTGGGCACGGTGATCGACGAGGCCTCGGCGATGTCGCTCGAGGCGGCCGTCGAGGACGCCGTCTCCCGGGGCGCCCGGGTGCTGGCGGGCGGCGGACGCCGTGGGGCCCTGCTGCCTCCGACGGTGATCGACCGGGTGCCGCGCGACTGCCGGATGGTGGTCTGCGAGAGCTTCGGTCCGCTCGCGCCCATCGTCACGGTCCGGGATCTCGACGACGCGCTCGAGGTGGCCAACTCTACGGCCTACGGGCTGAG
Source organism: Verrucomicrobiota bacterium (assembly GCA_016871615.1). GTDB lineage: Bacteria > Verrucomicrobiota > Verrucomicrobiia > Limisphaerales > UBA9464 > SXXZ01. The sequence goes on along the minus strand of VHCX01000065.1, from coordinate 10,805 downwards.
CTCGGGCGTCGTGACCAACAACCTCGCGCATGCCCTCAAGGCCGTCCGCACGCTGCGCTGCGGCACCGTGAACATCAACGAGGTGCCTGGGTTCCGGGTCGAGAACTCGCCCTTCGGCGGGATCAAGGACAGCGGGCTCGGCATCAAGGAGGGCGTCATCGAGGCCATCAAGGGCTACAGCTACGTCAAGACCTTCAGCCTGCCGTGGTGAGGCGCCCGGCGGCCCCCGGGTTCCGGCGGGAGGAGGGGGAGTAGGGGGAGGATCACCAGATCGTCGCGCGCTCCTCGGGCTTGCGCCACAGGGGCGAGGCGTCGGTGATGCCCCAGGCCTGGTAGAACTCGGGCAGGTTCACATGGGGTCCGATCCCACGGAACTGGCCGGGCGAGTGCGGATCGACCACGAGGCGGCGCTGGAGTTCGGCCTCGCGCCAGTTCACCCGCCAGAGCTGCGACAAGCTCAGGAAAAACCGCTGCTCCGGGGTGAACCCGTCGAGGGTCCGGCGACGGGAGGGATCCTTGGCCAAGGCCCGCTGGAGCGCCTCGAAGGCGATGCTCGTGCCGCCGAGGTCGGCGATGTTCTCGCCCAATGTCAGCCGACCGTTGACCCGCTTGCCCGGCAGGGCCTCATAGGCCGCGTACTGGTCGACCACACGGGAGGCCCGACGGTCGAACTCCCCGCCGTCGGCCTCGGTCCACCAGTCGCGCAGGTTGCCGTCGGCGTCGTACTTCCGGCCCTGGTCGTCGTAGCCATGGGTGATCTCGTGGCCGATGACCACCCCGATGGCGCCGTAATTCACCGCGTCGTCCATCTCAAGGTCGAAGAAGGGCGGCTGCAGGATGCCCGCCGGGAAGACGATCTCGTTGAGCGGCGGACTGAAATACGCATTCACCGTCTGGGGTGTCATGTGCCACTCGGACCGGTCGACGGCCTTGCCCACCCGCGCCAGGTCGCGCCGCGACTCGAAGGCGTTGGCACGAAGCACATTGCCCAGCAGGTCGTCGCGACGGACCTCCAGGCCCGCGTAGTCCCGGAAGGTGCGGGGGTGTCCGACCTTCTCGCTGAAGCGGTCGAATTTGCGCAATGCCTCCTGCCGGGTGGCGGGCGACCTCCACCCGGGTGCGCTCGGCATCGAGGGCGGAGCGGGTGCTCTGGATGCTGGGGATGAGCTGGATCATGGCGTGTCCTTCCCGGGGTTCAGCTGCGTCCGGTGATGGCCATCCTCAGCTTGAGCATGGTCCCGGTGATGAGCTGTGTCTCGAGGCTGTGGGCGAGGCTGTTCTCGTTCATCGCGAGCATCTCCTGCTCGAGGTTGACGGAGTTGCCGTCCCGGTTGGAGTCCACCGCCGCCGGGTCAATCGTCAGGGTGGGTGCCTGGACACCCGCGATCTGGGCCGCGTCGTTGGCCTTCACCGCCGCGACCAGCTCGGTCTGGAACGACGGGGCCACGTCGATGCGCTTGTAGTTGGGCGTCTCGACGTTGGCGAGGTTGCCGGCGATGGCCTGATGACGCATCACGGTGGCGTCCAAGAGTTTCTTGGTCACCACGTAATTGGACTGGTTGAACAGCGCTTGAATCATGGACTCACCTCCGGTCCGGAGGAGGCAACGGCCATGCCGATCCGGAAACACCCCGATTTTGGGGGATTCCAGCCGTCCGGCCCGTCCGGCCCGTCGTCCCGAGGCGGAATCGGTGACCGATAGCCCCCATGGACAGGAAAAACCTGCCGGGGTGTCCCCCCGCCCGGACGCCGGCCCCGCCGCCGGTCACCTCCGGGACGCGGTGGCCAGCACCGCGCACACCGCCAACGCGGCCGAAAGGGTCCACAGAAGGGCCACGGCACCGGGCTTCCCGAGCCGGGTCCGGGCCAACCGGTGGCTGAGGTGACCGGTGTCCCCCACCCAGAACGGCTGGCCGCGAAGGGTCCGCGCCACGGAGACGAAGACCAGGTCGATGCACGGGACCGCCACCGCCGCCAGGGCCATGGCGCCGGTCTTCGGGAGGATCTCCCACGAGGGGATCTCCGCCGGAAGCACCCACAGCGACAGCACGGCGAGCAGGAAGCCCACCGAGTGGCTGCCGGCATCCCCCAGGAAGACCGAGGCCCTGGGATAGTTGTAGGGCAGGTATCCGGCGAGGCCACCGGCCACCAGGGCCGCCGCGCAGGCCAGCTCCGGCCGGGGCGGTGCCAGGAGGGCCCCCGCCCAGACCGACGCCCCGCCGATGAGGCCCAACCCGGCGCAGAGACCGTTCATGTTGTCGCTCAGGTTGAAGGCGTTGGTCACTCCCAGGATCCAGAGCAGGACGAGCGGGGCGCCCAGCCACTCCAGGCCGGCCGGCAGGGGAAGGCGCACCCCCCAGGCGGCCACGGCGCCGGCGATGAGCCCCTGCCCCAGGAATTTCCACCCCGCCCCGAGGTCCCGCCGGTCGTCCCAGGCTCCCAGCCCGAGGATGGCGGCCGTCGCCGCGACGATGAGGACGACCCTCCGCCGGCCCGGTCCATCACCGGCCCAGGGCCCCAAGGGGCCCGATCCAGCGGCCCCGTCGGCCGTCCCCGCCGTCCACGTCAGCCAGGCCCAGGCCACGAGGGCGCCGACGGCCCATCCGGTGGCCGTGGCGAATCCGCCGGCCAGCGGGATCGGGCGGGCATGGATCTTCCGGTGTCCCGGGTCGTCGACATGGCCAAGGCGACGGCACAGGGATCTCCACGCCGGCAGCGACAGGGCGGTGGCGGCGGCGGCCACCATGAACACGCCGAGGGAAACCCGCGCCCATGGGCTCATCGGCCGGAGGCCTCCTCCCCCTGCCCCAGCAACCGGCGATACAGCGAGTCGAGCGCCTCGACCATGGCCCCCTCGGAGAAATGCCGGGCCACCCAGGCGCGTCCGCGACCTCCCAGGTCGTCCCGCAGCCCGGGATTCCCGGCGAGTCGGACCAACCGGTCCACCAGGGCGGCGGCATCGCCCGGGGCGATCAGGAAGCCTGTCTCCCCGTCCCGGCAGACCTCGGCGGCCCCGTCGCAGTCGGCCGCGATGACGGGCTTTGCGCAGGCCAGGGCCTGTGGCAGCACGCGGGCCAATCCCTCCCGGCGGGACAGGTGCACGAGCACGTCCATGAGGGCGAGGTGGCGCGGCACCTCGGCCGGGGGCACAAGGCCGGCGAAGACGAAGCGCCCCGACAGTTCCGGGCTCGCTGCGGCCAGCGCCTCGAAGCGGGCCCTCCAGGGACCATCCCCCAGGAGCAGGAAGCGCACGTTCGGAATGCGGCGGACGATGCCGGCCGCGGCGGCGAAGAGCTCGTCATGGCCCTTGAGGCGGAACAGGCGGGCGACCTTGCCCACGACAAAATCCCCGGGACGGAGGCCCAGGCGCGCGGCCAGGGCCGGCTCGCCGCCGCCGGCCGAGAGGAACGGCGCCAGGTCGAACCCGCTGAAGACGCGGGTGAAGCGTCCGGGCCAACCGATTCCCGCCGCCAGGTACTGGCGGGCCATCGCCTCGGCGACGACGACGAAGTGGTCGGTGCACCGCGCGGCAGCCCGTTCGGCGGCGCGGAAGACCGTGTTGGCCAGAGGCCCTTGGAAGGAGCCGAAACTCGGTCCATGCACGGTGTGGATCACCAGGGGCACGCCGGCATGGCGTGCGGCCAACCGGCCGAATAGGCCCGCCTTGCCGCTGTGGGTGTGCACGATCACGGGTCGGGTCCGCCGGAAATGGGCCCGCAGACGGAGGTAGGCCAGGAGGTCCAGGGGCGGGTTCACGGGACGGACCAGGCAGGGCTCGAGCCGCAGCAGGCCCGGCACGGATCGCGCCAAGGGCTCGAGGGATCCCTCAGGCCCCCGGGTGGGACCCGAGATCAGCTCGAGCCGCCAGTCCGGCCGGCGTCCCAGGCCCAGCACCGACGCGAGGGTGTTCTCCTGGGCTCCACCGACGATGAGCCGGGTGATGACATGGCTCACCCGGACGGGCCGCATCGAGGCGGAGGCCGTCCCGACCGCGGGCCCGCTCAAGGTCGACGGCGGGTTCACCGCGCCTGCTTCAGCGCCGCCACCCGGCCGACGACATTGGTGTGCTCGGCGGTGTTCTTCGGGGCCAGCTCGAGGTATCGCTCGAGGTGCCTGAGTTCCTCGGCGGTCTGCTTCGACTGGCGGGCGATCTCGGCGAGGCCGAAGCGCACCTGGAAGGTCTCACGGCCATCCTTCATCAGGCGGTCGTAGTCGGCCTTCGATTCGGCGAACTGGTTGAGCAGGAGCCGGGCGATGGCCCGGTTGACCCGTGCGACCACATTGGCCGGCTCCTGGTCGAGCACCCGGGTGAGGACCTCCGCCGCCGGGACGTGCCGGCCCAACTGCATCAGGATCAGGGCACGCCGGGACAGCGCGGCCGGGTCGGCCTTGGAGACCTTCTCCCAGGCCTCGGTCATCGCGATGGCCTCCTCCGGCCTCCCTAGGAGCAGGTACAGGTACGAGAGGTAGTCGCAGAGTTCGGGGTTGCCCGGGTTGAGGCGGCGGGCCTCGAGCAGCGGCGCCTCGGCGGCGGGAAGCTCGTTTCTGGCGATGAACACACGGCCCTCCGCCTCGGCGAGGCCCGCCTTCTCGATCGGGCTCCAGCGGGCCCGGGTCGGATCGGCCTTCAAGGCGTCGAGGGCCTGCGTCGCCGAGCCGAGATCGCCGACCGCCAGGGCCGCCGAGATGAACCCGAAGCGGTTGAACAGGTTGGTCGGGGAAAGACGGTAGGCCCGGGCGAAACCGACGGCCGCCCGGCGCACCATGTCGTCCTTCTGGGCCAGCAGGGCGGAGCCGAAGATGCGCAGGAACTCCGGCTCGTCGACCGGGCCATGGAGGTCGAGCAGGCCGGGCTTGCCGTCCCAGATCCGGACGAGGTCGGCGGGAATCGGGCGACCGGCGACGAGGGCCTCGTTGACCTGCTGGTTCACGCGGGCCGAGGCGTTCTCGGGGTTGAGCCGCTGGGCCTCGCGGAACAGGGCCGACGCCTCCTTCAGCCGCCCGCCCTCCTGCAGGAAGACCCCGGAGGCGTTGGCCGATCGCGACCACAGGGCGGCGACATCGACCGAATTGGAGGACCCGAGGCCCGCGTCGCGCACCACGGCATCGAGGGAGGGCTGGACCTCGGACCAGAACCGGCGCACCTGATCCAGTTCGGCCTGACCCGGCGGGCTGGGCAGCAGCGCCTTCCTCAGCAACGCGCCATGCAGGGAACCGACCGGCACGAAGTCGAAGGGCTCGGCGAAGAAGCTGAAGACCGGCGAGGCGAAGAAGGTCTGGTTGCTCTGCGCGGCCTGGGTGGCGAGGGTCAGCCAGAGACCGGCGATGTTGTCGTTGGCGCCGGCGATGGTGCGCAGGGCCGGCCATCGATCGCCCTGCCGGTCTGCGAGGAACTGCCGGTACACCCGCGACGGGGCCATCCGCGTGTTGACGACGAGATGGTCGACGTTGCCCCCGAGGGTCCGGTTGCCGGCGACGAGCGCCATGGCCAGGGTGGGATCATCGGCGAAGACCAGCGCGGGAGCCCGGTGCAGCGGGGCCATCATCGTGCGCACATAATCGCGCAGGGCCGGCCCGTTGTCGGCGACCACGGGCCTCCAGTTTCGGGCGATGAGGGCGCCGGGGACCAGCACCGCCAGGGCCACGACCGCGACCCCGGCGAGGCGGGACAGGGCCGCCGTGGCGGGGCGGATTCCGTGGGCGTGGCGCGCGTCCGGCCTTCCGGTCCACAGCAGCAGGTAGTACCCGGCGAAGTAGCCCACGGTGAGCGATGCGCAGAACGAGAAGGTGAGCATCGGCACGCCGTAGCCGAGCTGTCGCGGGCTGAACTTCACGTCGAAGCCGACGGCGATGCAGAGGCCGAACCAGGACAGTGCCAGCACCTGCCAGGCGACGTTGGCGGCCAGGGTGTCGAGACCGGCACCCATGCGCGAGGGCCAGCGGACCCCGATGCCGACGAGCGGCGCGATCATCATCAGCGCCAGGAAGAGGAAGCGGCCCCTTGGGTACATCAGCAACTGGCCCACCTTGAATGCGATGGCGTTGCCGAACAGCGTCCAGAATCCGTCGTCGAAGCGGCCGCTCATGCGGGCGGACAACGGGATCCACAGGAGCAACGCCAGGCCGGCCAGGCCTGCGAGGAAGAGCCGCGCGAGGAACCCGAGGTTGAAGAAGCTCCAGCCCCGGATCCACGCAACCGCCATGATGAACATGGGCACGAACCCGATGAACGCGTAGCTGTTGGCGACACCGAGGCCGACCATCGCGGCGACGGCCCACAGGCGGGACTCGCGGCGATCGAGGCGGTACTCGAGCAGGTTGCGCACGGCCAGCGCGAACAGGACGAGGTCGATCATCTCGCCGGTGAAGGCCGTGGCGTGCCGCCAGTACGTGGACTGGAAGGCGAGCAACCCGACCGCGAGCACCGGAGGCACCCAGGAGAGCGGGATCGTCAGCAGGGCGATGTCGGAGAATTCACGGATGCGCTCCTCGTGGCGGCGGTCGTGAGGCAGCAGGGCGACCGAGCGGGCCAGCAGGAACACCACCCACGCCGCCAGGACGGCGGTCAGGAGGTTGGCTTGTCCAGGGAAGCCCGGCCCGGTCCAGGAGGCGACGAGGCGACCGAAGATCTGGTGGAGCGGCTGGGCGAAGTGGTTCTCGAAGCCCCAACCGGCCGCCTCGACGACGGGCCGCAGGTTGTTGGGACCCAGCCATGGATTGCGGGTGAGCGCGAAGACCACCAACGCCACCGCGGCCAGGATCCAGGGCAGTTTCCGGGTGACGAAGAGCCTCGAAGATACGGGTGCCTCATCCATAGGGTTCGCCGATCATTCGGCCAAGACCCCGGAAAGGCAAAGCCGTTTCAACATGAAACCGACGGCGCGGCGCCCCGGAAGGTGACAGGAGAAAAAAAGCGCCCGAGGGACGGGCGCTTCGCGAAAAACCGGAGGAGAGGTGGGAACCGGCGGAGCCGGTCACTTGGAACCGAGGATCGCGTCCTTGGCGGCCTTGGCCACGCGGAACTTCACGACCTTCTTGGCGGGGATCTTGATCTCGGCCCCGGTGGCGGGATTGCGGCCGATGCGGGCCTTGCGGTTCACGAGCACCAGCTTGCCGACACCGGGGAAGGTGAAGGTGTTCTTGGCGTTCTTGTACGCGAGCTCGGCGAGCGTCTCGAGCACGGTGAGCGCCTGCTTCTTGGTGATATCGGCCTTCTCGGCGAGGGCGGCGGTGATCTGGGACTTGGTGAGGGCTTTAGGGGCTTTGGCCATAAGGATGCGATTCGGAGGTTGTGACGTTGGGAACCTTTGGGGTTCCGCCGTTGACTTCGAGGCGGATTTAGCAATGCGTCCCAACACGTCGCAAGAGAAAAACCCAATGAATGCGGGTTTTCATCGCACCTGGCGTCCCGATGTGCGCCCAGCGGCACCCTTGACTTGCAGAGCCCCCCCAACACCATCGTCCCACGCCCGCGCGGGAGCCGTGACGCCCGGCGCGGACCCGGCAGCACACCGTCACGGACACGTCCCCCATCCAGAGTACCCCAGAAGAGACCCATGCACGCCTCGCCCAAGCGCCGGACCGTGACCCTAGGACTCCTCCAGCACGCCTGCGGCCCCGACCCGGAGGAGAACCTCCAGGTGTGCCTGCGGGCGGCCCGCCGGGCGGCCGACGACGGTGCGAACATCCTCTGCACGCAGGAACTCGTCCGGTCCCAGTATTTCTGCCAGTCGGAGGAGCACCGGTACTTCGAGCTGGCCGAACCGATCCCGGGTCCCAGCACGCGGGCCTTCCAGGAACTGGCCCGGGAGCGGGGCGTCGTGATGGTGGCCTCGCTCTTCGAGAAGCGCGCCGAGGGCCTGTACCACAACACGGCGGTGATCATCGACGCCGACGGCTCCCTGCTGGGCATCTACCGCAAGATGCACATCCCCGATGATCCGCTCTTCTACGAGAAGTTCTACTTCACCCCGGGCGACACAGGCTTCCGCACCTGGGACACGCGCTTCGGCCGGATCGGGGTGTTGGTGTGCTGGGACCAGTGGTACCCGGAGGCCGCCCGGCTCACCGCAATGAGCGGGGCCGAGATCCTGTTCTATCCCACCGCCATCGGATGGCACCCTTCCGAGAAGGCCGAGTACGGCACCCACCAGCACTCGGCCTGGGAGACGATCCAGCGCGCCCATGGAATCGCCAACGGCTGCTACGTGGCGGCCGTCAACCGCATCGGCCATGAACGTCCCGTCGGCGGCGACGGACTCGAGTTCTGGGGGCAGAGCTTCGTGGCGGGCACCAGCGGTCAGATCCTGGGCAAGGCCGCGGTCGACCAACCGGAGAACCTTCTCGTGACGGTGGATCTTTCCAAGGTCGACGTCACCCGCACGCATTGGCCGTTCCTGCGCGACCGCCGCATCGATGCCTATGGAGACCTCACCCGACGCTTCCGGGATTGAACGGCCCGCCGGGAAGGCGCTGCAGGGGCGCTGTCTGGTCGTCATCGGTGGGACCCGGGGGCTGGGGGCCTCGGCGGTGCGGGCCTGCCTGCGGGAAGGGGCCTGCGTCGTGGCCGTGGGTGTCGACCCCATGGATGCGGCCGTGGACCCCGGGCCATCGGAGCCGGGCCCTGCCGACACCGCGCCCTGCCTCGAGACCCTCGTGGCCGATGCGAGGGAACCCGGCGTCGCCGAGGCGGCCATCGAGCGGTGCGCGGGCCGGTTCGGCGACTTCCACGGGCTCTACCATGTCGCCGGCGGCAGCGGCAGGCGATGGGGCGACGGCGCGCTGCACCGCCTCCCGCTCGAGGGCTGGAACCGGACCCTGGAGCTGAATCTCACCACGGCCTTCCTCTCGAACCGCGCGGCCATCCGATGGTTCCTAGAGCGGGGTCGACCCGGATGCCTCCTGAATTGCGGCTCGGTGCTGGCCGGCTCCCCCTCCCCGACGCTGTTCGGTACGGTGGCCTACGCCACGGCCAAGAGCGCCCTCGAGGGCTTGACCCGCGCCATCGCGGCCGCCTACGCGCCGCACGGGATCCGGGCCAACCTGGTGGCTCCGGGACTGATGGCGACGCCAATGTCGCGCCGGGCGCAATCCGACCCGGCCATCCTCGACTTCATCGGCCGCAAGCAACCGCTGGACGGCGGCCGCATCGGGCGCACGGACGACCTCGACGCGGCGGTGGTCTGGTTGCTCTCCGAGGCCTCCCGGTTCGTGACGGGACAGGTGCTGGCGATCGACGGTGGATGGTCGGTCACGGACGCATCGCCCACGCCGGGCCCGGACTCCCCCGTTTCCGAACCGGCTCCCCGCCCATGAGCCCCTCCACGGATCGCCCGCCATGGTTCACCGGGATCGACCTGGGCGGCACCCGCATCAAGACGGTGGTCGTCGACCGGGAGGGACAGGCCCTCGAGGAGCACACGCTCCCCTTCGAGGACATCGACGCGCAGTGGGCGCGGCTCATCCACGTCTGGGTGCAGGACCTGCACTCCCGCCGGGGCTGGCCCTCGGGGATCGGTCTGTGCGCCCCGGGACTCGCATCGCGGGACGGACGCTGCATCGTCCACATGCCGGGTCGGTTGTCGGGTCTCGAGGGCCTCGACTGGGCGGATCATCTCGGGTTTCCAGGCCGCATCCCGGTGCTCAACGATGCCCACGCGGCGCTGCTCGGCGAGGCCTGGATCGGCGCGGCCCGCGGCCTGGAGAACGTCATCCTCCTGACCCTCGGCACCGGGGTGGGGGGTGCCGCCCTTGTGGACGGTCGACTCCTGCGGGGGCACCTCGGCCGGGCCGGGCACCTGGGACACGTCACCATCGACAGGCACGCGGGCAACGACGATGTGGGTACGCCCGGGTCGCTGGAGCAGGCCATCGGCAACAAGACGGTGCGCGCGCGGAGCCGGGGCCGGCACGCCTCCACCCGGGATCTGGTCGAGGCCGCCCTGGGGGGCGACGCCGAGGCCTTGAGTCTCTGGAACGCGTCGGTCGACGCCCTTGCCGTGGGCATCAATTCGCTCATCAACGTGCTCGATCCCGAGGCGGTGATCCTGGGCGGAGGCATCGCTCAAGCCGGTGCGTCCCTGTTCGACCGTCTTGAGGCAACCTTGTCTCGGCATGAGTGGCGCCCGATGGGCCACCGCGTGCGCCTGCTGCCAGCCGCCCTCGGGGATCTGGCCGGCGCCTACGGGGCTGCCCGCATCGCGATGGGTGCCGAAGGGTTCAGGCAACCCCCTCGGCCATCCTGAATCGCTCCCCGAGTCCTCTTCCCCTTCCTCCCCTTACCTCTTCCCCCTCCCAGCATCGGTCCATCCGTGCCCACGGACATGCCCTTTCAGGGACAGGCTCACGCACGCTCACATGGACTGCGCACGCTCACAGGGACAGGCTCGTTCGCGTTCAGCCGCAGGATGGTCACCCGCAGGGACAGGCTCGTGCATCAGTCGGGTCGAGAGAGGCTCAGGCCGGAACGTTCGGCCGGGACAGGCTTGGGACAGAACGAATGGAGCGGGCAGCGTGGGAACACTGGGGACATGCTCTGGGGACAGGCTCAGCGGATGGTGGGGAGCGTGATGCGGGACGCGCCCGACACGGGACGCGGGATCTCGACCGAGAGGTCCAAAAATAGGGGCACCCGCAAGGAAGCGAGGTGCCCGGCCGGAGGAACCCCGGAGGGCCCACCCATGAAAAAGGCCACCTTGGTTTCCCAAGGTGGCCTTGAACACTCAAACCAAAATTACTTGCGACGGCGCCAGAGCAGCGCAGCGGCACCGAGGGTGCCCAGAGCGATCGTGGTCGGCTCGGGGATC